>NZ_RJUL01000021.1 GCF_003751625.1 Gallaecimonas pentaromativorans | reverse complement strand
CAACGCGGTGCTGACCACCGCCTACGGCACCTTGACCCTGACCGGGTTCAGTGGCGATGCCAGCGGCGGCACCATCAGCTACAGCTACACCCTGAACAACAACGTCGATAACGACACAGTGGGTGACGGCAATGGTTACACCGACAGTTTTGCGGTGGTGGTCACCGACGTTGACGACTCGAGCGCCAACAGCAGCCTGGACATCCAGATCAACGACGACGTACCGAGCGCGGTCAACGACAGCAACAGCGTGACCGAAGACGGTCCGCTGACCGCCAGTGGCAACGTGCTGAGCAACGACAGCCAAGGGGCCGACGGTGCCACCGTCACCACCATAGGGACCTTTACCGGCACCTACGGCACCTTGATGCTGTACAGCGACGGCAGCTACACCTACACCCTCAACAACAACCTGGCGGCAGTGCAAGGGCTGAGTGAAGGGGAGACCCTCCTTGATACCTTCAACTACAGCTTGGTGGATGGCGACGGCGACACCAGCGGTGCGGTGCTAACCATCACCATCAACGGCGCCGACGACGGTGTCACCCTGACCGGGTTGGACGGCGAGGGTGGCGAGCAAGTGGTGTTCGAGGCCAACCTGGCCGATGGCTCAAACCCCGATGCAGGCAGCCTCACCCAAAGCGGTAGCTTTAGCTTCGAGAGCGTGGATGGTCTGCAAAGCATCAGTATCGGTGGCCAGAGCTTCACCCTGGCCGAGCTGCAAGCGTTGGCGGGCAGCAACGCGGTGCTGACCACTGCCTTTGGCACCTTGACCCTGACCGGGTTCAGTGGCGATGCCAGCGGCGGCACCATCAGCTACAGCTACACCCTGACCGGGCAGGTGGATAACGACAGTCAAAGTGGCGCCACCGGTGATGGCTACACCGACAGCTTCGCGGTGGTGGTCACCGACGTCGACGGCTCCACTGCCAATGGCAGCCTGGATGTGGCGATCAACGATGATGCACCGCAAGCGGTAGATGATGTTGCCAATCAAGGCGCGGAAGATGCGGCAGTTATCTACAACGTCTTGAGTAACGACACCCTCGGTGCCGATGGTGCGAGCCTAACCGGCGCAGTGCTGACCCAAGGCAGCGGCAGCGTCGCCTTCAACAGCGACGGCACCGTCACCTACACCCCGGCGGCCGGTGAAGATGGGACAGTGATCATCACCTACACCCTGACCGACGGTGACGGTGACACCGACCAAGCCACACTGACCATCAACCTCGGTGACGATTCCACCCCGACCTTGAGCGTGCAAGATGCCCAGTTGGATGAAACCGGCGGGCTGGACAGCAACACCTATACCTTCAGCGCCAGCTACGGCAACGA
>NZ_RJUL01000020.1:0-2973 GCF_003751625.1 Gallaecimonas pentaromativorans | reverse complement strand
GCAGCGAAACCCTTAGGGGTTGTATGGTTAAGTGACTAAGCGTACAGGGTGGATGCCTAGGCAGTTAGAGGCGATGAAGGACGTGCTAATCTGCGATAAGCATTGGTGAGGTGATAAGAACCGCTTGAGCCAATGATTTCCGAATGGGGAAACCCACTGACATAAGTCAGTATCGTTACGTGAATACATAGCGTAACGAGGCGAACCGGGAGAACTGAAACATCTAAGTACCCCGAGGAACAGAAATCAATTGAGATTTCCTCAGTAGCGGCGAGCGAACGGGAAAGAGCCCAGTGTGTTTATCAGCGGTTGGTATAGTGGAAGGCTCTGGAAAGTGCCGCGATACAGGGTGATAGTCCCGTACATGAAATGCCAGCTGTTGTTGCACACGATGAGTAGGTCGGGACACGTGGTATCTTGACTGAATATGGGGGGACCATCCTCCAAGGCTAAATACTCCTAACTGACCGATAGTGAACCAGTACCGTGAGGGAAAGGCGAAAAGAACCCCGGCGAGGGGAGTGAAATAGAACCTGAAACCCTGTACGTACAAGCAGTAGGAGCACCTTCGTGGTGTGACTGCGTACCTTTTGTATAATGGGTCAGCGACTTATATTTTGTGGCGAGGTTAACCGAATAGGGGAGCCGTAGGGAAACCGAGTCTTAACTGGGCGTCCAGTCGCAAGGTATAGACCCGAAACCCGGTGATCTAGTCATGGGCAGGTTGAAGGTGCCGTAACAGGTACTGGAGGACCGAACCCACTACTGTTGCAAAAGTAGGGGATGACCTGTGATTAGGGGTGAAAGGCCAATCAAACCGGGAGATAGCTGGTTCTCCTCGAAAGCTATTTAGGTAGCGCCTCGGACGAATACCTTGGGGGGTAGAGCACTGTTTGGGCTAGGGGGTCATCCCGACTTACCAAACCCATGCAAACTCCGAATACCCAAGAGTACTATCCGGGAGACAGACAGCGGGTGCTAACGTCCGTTGTCAAAAGGGAAACAACCCAGACCGTCAGCTAAGGTCCCCAAGTCATAGCTAAGTGGGAAACGATGTGGAAAGGCTTAGACAGCTAGGAGGTTGGCTTAGAAGCAGCCACCCTTTAAAGAAAGCGTAATAGCTCACTAGTCGAGTCGGTCTGCGCGGAAGATGTAACGGGGCTAAGCTATGCACCGAAGCTACGGGTTCACGCTTATGCGTGAGCGGTAGAGGAGCGTTCTGTAAGCCTGCGAAGGTGTGTCGGGAGGCATGCTGGAGGTATCAGAAGTGCGAATGCTGACATGAGTAACGTTAATGGGGGTGAAAAACCTCCACGCCGGAAGACCAAGGGTTCCTGTCCAACGTTAATCGGGGCAGGGTGAGTCGGCTCCTAAGGCGAGGGCGAAAGCCGTAGTCGATGGGAAACAGATTAATATTTCTGTACTTCTATGCAATGCGATGGGGGGACGGAGAAGGCTAGGCAGGCATGGCGTTGGTTGTCCATGTGAAAGTGCGTAGGGAGAGTGCTTAGGTAAATCCGGGCGCTTAATTCCGAGACACGAGACGAGTGACTACGGTCACGAAGCTGTTGATGCCACGCTTCCAGGAAAAGCCTCTAAGCTTCAGTTGCATAGGAACCGTACCCCAAACCAACACTGGTGGTCAGGTAGAGAATACTAAGGCGCTTGAGAGAACTCGGGTGAAGGAACTAGGCAAAATAGTACCGTAACTTCGGGAGAAGGTACGCTCTTGTTTGTGAAGGACTTGCTCCGTAAGCAGACGAGAGTCGCAGTGACCAGATGGCTGGGACTGTTTATCAAAAACACAGCACTGTGCAAACTCGAAAGAGGACGTATACGGTGTGACACCTGCCCGGTGCCGGAAGGTTAATTGATGGGGTTAGCCGTAAGGTGAAGCTCTTGATCGAAGCCCCGGTAAACGGCGGCCGTAACTATAACGGTCCTAAGGTAGCGAAATTCCTTGTCGGGTAAGTTCCGACCTGCACGAATGGTGTAACCATGGCCATGCTGTCTCCATCCGAGACTCAGTGAAATTGAAATCGCTGTGAAGATGCAGTGTACCCGCGGCTAGACGGAAAGACCCCGTGAACCTTTACTACAGCTTGACACTGAACATTGAGCCTACTTGTGTAGGATAGGTGGGAGGCTATGAAACCCGGACGCCAGTTCGGGTGGAGCCAACCTTGAAATACCACCCTGGTATGTTTGATGTTCTAACTTAGACCCGTTATCCGGGTTGAGGACAGTGTCTGGTGGGTAGTTTGACTGGGGCGGTCTCCTCCTAAAGCGTAACGGAGGAGCACGAAGGTTGGCTAATCCTGGTCGGACATCAGGAGGTTAGTGCAATGGCATAAGCCAGCTTAACTGCGAGACAGACACGTCGAGCAGGTACGAAAGTAGGTCATAGTGATCCGGTGGTTCTGAATGGAAGGGCCATCGCTCAACGGATAAAAGGTACTCCGGGGATAACAGGCTGATACCGCCCAAGAGTTCATATCGACGGCGGTGTTTGGCACCTCGATGTCGGCTCATCACATCCTGGGGCTGAAGTCGGTCCCAAGGGTATGGCTGTTCGCCATTTAAAGTGGTACGCGAGCTGGGTTCAGAACGTCGTGAGACAGTTCGGTCCCTATCTGCCGTGGGCGTTGGATGATTGAAGGGAGTTGCTCCTAGTACGAGAGGACCGGAGTGAACGAACCTCTGGTGTTCGGGTTGTCACGCCAGTGGCACTGCCCGGTAGCTAAGTTCGGAATCGATAACCGCTGAAAGCATCTAAGCGGGAAGCGAGCCCTGAGATGAGTCATCCCTGAGACTTCGAGTCTCCTAAAGGGTCGTTGAAGACTACGACGTTGATAGGCTGGGTGTGTAAGCGTAGCGATACGTTGAGCTAACCAGTACTAATTGCCCGTGCGGCTTAACCATACAACACCCAAAGGGTTTTGTGGGACGCCAAAGTAAGGCGAGAAACTCAAA
>NZ_RJUL01000019.1 GCF_003751625.1 Gallaecimonas pentaromativorans | reverse complement strand
TTTTTTGAGTCTACCCAACTGTGAGTGCCCACACAGATTACTTGGATTCAATTGTTAAAGAGCGCCGCTTTCTCAAGCGAGGAGGCGCATTCTACATGAGCCTCACAGCCTGTCAAGCACTTTGCTTTCAAGGCCCTCCGACTTGTTTCGCGTTGCCGCTGTCCCCGTCGAAGTGCTGCGCATTCTAGCGATCTCAGCGAAGGAGTCAACGCCCAAAATCACACAAAAATACCGACTGCCGAGTAAATAAACAAAAAGGGCCACCCAAGGCCCCTTTTGTTTATTTAGCGTACGAAAAACGCCGTTACGGCTGGTCTTTTTTATCTTTGTCGCACTCGAAGTCGGCATCATCGTTGTCACCGACCACATGCTCCATCTTCAATTCTTTTACGGAACGCACGGTTATTACCGGGCCAGACAGGGCATAAAGGCTAAAAACAATGAAAAGAACCAAGGCCGGCTGCAAAGAGACGATCACCAGCACCCCCACCACAATCAAGATGGCGAGGAAGGAGCCGCCCTTCCAATCGAACTCCTTAAAGGAGGGGTAACGGAAGTTGGACACCATCAGCAGACCACATAGCAGGGTAACGATGGCTGCCAGCCAGGACAGGCTGGACCCTTCGATGTCAAAGTCGCTACCGACCCAAACCAGCCCTACTACGATGGCCGCTGCTGCCGGGCTCGCCAGCCCCTGGAAGTAACGTTTATCAGCAATGCCGACCTGGGTGTTGAAACGCGCCAGGCGCAGCGCGGCGCCAGCGGTATAAATGAAGGCGGCAAGCCAGCCCACTTTCCCCAAGCCGGAAAGCGCCCAGTTATAGGACACCAAGGCAGGTGCGATACCGAAGGACACCATATCTGCCATGGAGTCATATTCGGCACCAAAGGCACTCTGGGTATTGGTCATGCGGGCAATGCGACCATCAAAGCTGTCGAAGATCATTGCCACAAAAACGGCAACGGCAGCGGCGGTAAAGTGCCCCTGCATCGAAGCAATCACAGCATAAAAGCCAGAGAACAGGCCGGCGGTAGTAAAGAGATTGGGCAGCAGATAGATACCTTTACTGCGCTGAAGATCACTCATTATCGAAATCTCGCTTGGCTTTGCCTGAACAGTTAGACTGGTAAAGATATCACAGCCGCTTGGCGGCCCCCAAGACGGCAGGAGACGCAAGGATATGTACAGATACAGCTTGTTGTTACCCCTTATGTTTGCATTGAACGCAGTAGCGGCAACTGGCGATAAAGATCCCAACCTGGTTTACCGCTGGGTAGATAGCAAGGGTAACGTACATTTCTCCCAACTTCCCCCTCCCGGCCAGAAAGCGGACGCCGTGCAAATAGAGGCGCCAGAGCCCAGCTCAACACCGGTGCCGGTCAAGGCCGCCGCCCAAACCGAACAGCCCAGCGCCCATGACGATCAATTGGCCCAGTTGCAGCAGCAACTGAAAAGCGCCTGTAAGCAAGCCAAGGAAAACCTGGCTACCCTCACCACTTTTGACCGGGTACGTCAGGTTGATGCCAACGGCGAATACAAGATGCTGAGCGAAGAAGAAAAGGCCGCGCAGATAGCGCAATACCAAAAGCAGATAAAAGAAGCTTGTAAGGAATAACAAAGAAGCCGGCGATTGCCGGCTTCTTTTTTACTGGGTAATCACCAGTTCCCCTTCGCTGACATCCACCTTGATCGGTTTACCCGGCAGCAAGGCGCCACGAAGGATTTGGTTGGCCAGGGCATTTTCCAGGCGATTCTGGATAGCCCGTTTGAGCGGCCTGGCGCCAAAGACCGGGTCGAAACCGGCTTCAGCCAACAGATCCATCGCTCCTTCGGTCAAAGACAACTGGTAGTCTCGCTCGGCCAGACGTTTTTTAAGGCCTGCCAGCTGAATATCCGCGATTTGGCGAATAATGCTGTTGCTGAGCGGATGGAACACCACGGTTTCATCAATCCGGTTGATAAATTCCGGCCTGAAGTGCTGCCCCACCACATCCATGACCATGGCCTTCATCACGTCGTAGTCTTCGTTGGCGTGCTCTTGGATACGATCCGACCCCAGGTTGGAGGTCATGATCACCACCGTATTGCGAAAATCGACGGTACGACCCTGGCTGTCGGTGAGGCGGCCATCGTCCAGCACCTGCAACAAGATGTTGAACACATCCGGGTGCGCCTTCTCCACTTCGTCGAGCAATATCACCGAGTAAGGCCGGCGACGCACCGCTTCGGTGAGATAGCCCCCTTCCTCATACCCCACATACCCCGGAGGTGCGCCCACCAGGCGCGATACTGCGTGTTTTTCCATAAACTCGGACATATCGAGGCGCACCATGGCGTCGTCGGTGTCAAAGAGGAAGCTGGCCAGCGCTTTACAAAGCTCGGTTTTACCCACCCCGGTCGGGCCCAGGAACAAGAAGGAACCGATGGGCCGGTTGGGGTCGGAAAGGCCGGCGCGGCTACGGCGAATGGCGTTGGCCACAGCGCTCACGGCTTCTTCCTGGCCCACCACCCTTTTGTGCAGGTTGTCTTCCATCTGCAGCAGCTTGTCACGCTCGCCTTCAAGCATCTTGGCCACCGGAATGCCGGTTGAGCGAGACACCACTTCGGCTATCTCAGCATCGCTGACCTTATGCTTGAGTAGCTTCATCTCTTGCATTTCGGCAGCGCTGGCCAAATCCAGCTGTTTCTCAAGCTCGGGGATACGGCCGTACTGAAGCTCGGACATCCGCTCGTAGTTGGCGGCGCGGCGGGCGATCTCCAACTCTTGGCGCGCATCTTCAAGCTGCGCCTTGATTTGTTGGGTTCCGGACAGCGCCGCTTTCTCCGCCGTCCAGACTTCGTCCAGCTCTTCAAAGCGGGTGTCGAGCTCGGCCAGTTCTTCTTCCAGCAACCCTAGGCGCTTTTTCGACGCCTCATCGGTTTCCTTGGTCAGTGCCTGGCGCTCCAGCTTCAGCTGGATCATCCGCCGTTCGAGGCGATCCATCTCCTCCGGTTTGGAGTCGATTTGCATGCGGATGCTGGACGCCGCTTCGTCGATAAGGTCGATGGCCTTGTCGGGCAGTTGGCGGTCGGTAATGTAGCGGTGCGATAAGGTGGCCGCTGCAACGATAGCCGGGTCTGTTATCTCGACACTGTGGTGAATCTCATAGCGCTCTTTAAGGCCACGCAAAATCGCGATGGTGTCCTCGACGCTGGGCTCTTCCACCAGCACTTTTTGGAAGCGGCGCTCAAGAGCGGCGTCCTTCTCAATGTATTGGCGATATTCGTCGAGGGTGGTGGCGCCCACACAGTGCAACTCGCCACGGGCCAGGGCCGGTTTGAGCATGTTACCGGCGTCCATAGCGCCATCGGCCTTACCGGCGCCAACCATGGTATGCAGCTCATCAATAAAGAGAATGATTTGCCCTTCTTCCTTGGCCAGCTCGTTGAGCAATGCTTTTAAGCGCTCTTCAAATTCGCCGCGGTATTTGGCGCCAGCCAGCAGCGCCCCAAGGTCTAGGGAGAGCACCCTTTTGTTTTTAAGGCCTTCCGGCACTTCACCGTTGACGATACGCTGGGCCAGGCCTTCCACGATGGCGGTTTTACCGACACCGGGCTCGCCGATCAGCACCGGGTTGTTCTTGGTGCGGCGCTGCAGCACCTGGATGGTGCGGCGAATTTCTTCGTCGCGGCCGATAACAGGGTCAAGCTTGCCCTGCTCCGCCCGCTCAGTGAGGTCGACGGTGTAACGTTCCAGCGCCTGACGGGTGTCTTCGGCATTGGGGTCGTCTACCTTCTGGCCGCCACGCAGCAGCTCGATGGACTGCTCTACTTTGGGTTTGGTGAGGTTGTGTTTACGCAGCAACTCACCTAGCTCGCCTTGGTCTTCAAGGGCCGCCAAGATAAAAAGCTCGGAAGAGATAAATTTGTCTTTGCGCTTTTGGGCCAGCTTGTCACAAAGGTTCAGCAAATTGGCCAGGGCGCGGGAGACTTGCACGTCGCCGCCGGTTCCCTCGACTTGCGGGAATTTCTCAAGCACTTGGCCGAGCTCAGAGCGGAAACGATTGAAATCCACCTTGTTCTGGCTAAACAGGGGTTTGACCACGCTGCTGTCTTGGTTAAGCAGCGCCATCATCAAATGGGCAGGTTCGATAAACTGGTTGTCGCGACCCAGAGCCAGGGATTGGGCATCAGACAGAGCCAGTTGGAATTTACTGGTAAAGCGTTCGGGATGCATCTGGGCCTCCTAGTGAATCAGATGCCTTATATGTGGGAGCTTAACCCCGAACTTTCAAGTCAGCTCTTGCGACAGATCATAAAAGCCATACGCCCGGTGACCGTTTCTCGGCGGTAGGAAAAGTAATGTTCGGCGTCGTCAAAGGTACAGGCTGGTTCGCGAGCCATCTCGACCAGGCCCAAACGTTGCAGCCGGTTAGCGGCCAGTTGCTGCAGGTCAGCCAGGTATTTGTCGCCCCGCCCCGCCTTGAAGGCAGCGCCGTCATCAGGGTGTTGCCGGATAAAAGCCTCGCGCACCTCGGGGCCCACTTCAAAAGCCTCCGCACCGATACAAGGCCCAAGCCAGGCCACAAGCGTTGCTGGAGCCACGGCGAGTTTTTCAACGGTGGCTTCCAATACGCCGCCGGCGAGCCCCCGCCAACCGGCGTGGGCGGCGCCAACTACGCTGCCATCACGGCTAGCAAAGAGTACCGGCAGGCAATCGGCAGTCATAATAGCAAGCGGCAAACCCAGCTCTTGGGTTACGGCGGCATCGGCGCAGTCCAGTACCGGACAGGCGTCTTGCTGCACTGCCGTGCCGTGGACTTGGTTTAGCCACAGCGGTTGGCGCTCAAAACCGCAGGCCCGCTGCAGCAGGTCGCGATTGTAAGCAACTCGGGAGGGAACATCCCCCACATGGTCACCCAAGTTAAAGCCGCGATAAGGCCTTTGGCTGACCCCTTCCAAGCGGTCTGTAAAAAAGGCTTCTACCCCATCAGGGAAGAAGCCTTTGATGGCATTAATTGCCATGGCTTGCCAGGTCGTCGCGGAGCAGGTCGTATAGGCCCAGCATGTCTTGTGGCACCGGTGCCTCCCAACTCATGTCCTCGCCAGTTATCGGATGCTCGAGCATCAGGCGGGCGGCATGCAGCGCTTGGCGCGGGAAGAGACGCAGCTTGTCCTGGGTGTCAGGGTCGGTCCCTTTCAGCAACCGGCTGCGGCCGCCATAGAGCGGGTCTCCCACCAGCGGATGGCCGATATGGGCCATGTGGACCCTTATTTGGTGGGTACGGCCGGACTCCAGGCGCAGCCGCAAACGGGTATGCAGACGAAACTTCTCGGCGACCCGGTAATGGGTCACTGCCGGTTTGCCGTCTCGCACTACCGCCATATGGGTACGCTTGGTGGGGTGGCGGCCAATAGGGGCATCCACGCTGCCGCCAGCTGTCATCAAACCGATGGCCAGGGCCTCGTATTCACGGGTGATGTCGCGAGCCTGGAGCTTTTCCACCAGATGGGTTTGGGCAGCCAGGGTTTTCGCCACCACCATCAGGCCAGTGGTGTCTTTATCCAGGCGGTGCACAATACCGGCCCGTGGCACCACACCAATCTCAGGGCTGTGATGCAACAAGGCGTTGAGCAGCGTACCGTCGGCATTGCCGGCACCGGGGTGCACAACCAAGCCGGCTGGTTTATTGATCACCAAAATGTGCTCGTCTTCAAAGACGATATTCAGGTCGATAGCTTCGGCCTGAAAACGTTCATCAGCCTCAACTTCTGCTTTAACATCAACCACTTCCAAGCCAAGCAACTTGTGCCGGGGCTTGTCTATCACTTGGCTGTCAACACGGACATTGCCAGCCAGGATCCATTCTTTTAGCCTTGACCGGGAATGATCAGGGAACAAATCGGCCAAAACCTGATCCAAGCGATGACCAAGGTGCTCGGGCCGGGCCTGAGCACTTAATTCAATAACTTCACGCATAGATGACTCATTGTCGCCCCTGTGACATGACAGGGTACTGGGTTAGAATGCGCCAAAAGAGATATAGTTTACTCCCCTTTGGCACACATCACAGTGCCTTTGAGACAAGGTATGGGAAATAACCACGAATGATGATGACAAAAGGACGCTGCCTCACCCTGCTGTTAACCCTGGGGCTAGCCCTGAGTGGTTGCGCCAGCCACAAAGACGAAGATGAAAAGGCTAAGCAGAATTCACCCCAGCAAAACTTTGAGAGCGCCGAGTCAGCGCTGGCATTGGGCAACTACAGCAAAGCCATCCAATTGCTTGAGGGGCTGGACTCCCGTTACCCCTTCGGCCCCTACTCCCATCAGGTGCAGCTTGACCTGATGTATGGCTACTACAAGCAGGGCGACTTCGCCTCGGCCATTTCGGTTATTGACCGCTTTACCAAGCTCAACCCGCAACATGCCGATCTGGATTACGCCTATTACATGCGTGGCCTCAACCACATGGCCATGGACCACAACTTCTTCCAAGAACTGCTGTGGGTAGACCGGACCGATAAGGACCCTTCCAGCTCGCGCCAGGCTTTTGAAGATTTTTCCAACCTGCTCAAGCGTTTCCCCAACTCCAAGTACGCGGCCGACGCCAAGCAGCGCATGGTGTTCTTGAAAAACCGCCTGGCCAACTACGAGTTGGCTGTTGCTCGTTACTATGTGAAACGCAAAGCCTGGGTAGCTGCCGCCAACCGCGCGCAAACCGTGGTTGATGAATACAAAGGCACCGAGGCTCAGGAACGTGCTTTGGAACTGCTGGTCAATTGCTATGACGAGCTGGGTATCAACGAGCTTAAGCAAAACGCCTTGGCGGTGCTCAAAGCCAACTACCCGAATAACTCGCTGGTAAGATGAAAAAAGCGGCCTGATGGCTAATGCTGATCAGTTAAGACCGATCGCTTGACTGATCCTCTAGTGATGGAAAAATCCGACATCTCCTTGGTGTCGGATTTTTTTATGCGTCTT
>NZ_RJUL01000018.1 GCF_003751625.1 Gallaecimonas pentaromativorans | reverse complement strand
CCAACAAGAGAATGGCGTTGAGCCTGCGGCAGAGGGCCTTGTCTAAGGTGCGATGGAGACGCGAGGTCAGTTCACGTCGTTCGGTGGCGTTGAGTAGTGGTAGCATGGCGAGAACCC
Organism: Gallaecimonas pentaromativorans; assembly: GCF_003751625.1. NCBI lineage: Bacteria > Pseudomonadati > Pseudomonadota > Gammaproteobacteria > Enterobacterales > Gallaecimonadaceae > Gallaecimonas > Gallaecimonas pentaromativorans. Next base: position 15,708 of record NZ_RJUL01000018.1, on the reverse strand, counting down.
GGTGTCCGGCGGTAGGTGTTTGTTTGGCGACAGATCTGATCGCACAAACGGACCCGGGTTCCCTTCCTTGAGTGATCTACTATTCGGAACAGTTATTTAGGAATTAGGAAAGATTGATTATGAGTCTTACTTTAGGTGTGGGAATAAAAAGTGCTGATATTTCAAATATTGAAGATTTGAAATATCATTTAACTAATACAGTTGCGGAGTTTGGATACGGTGTTACTTTCGGTGTGAGTACTGCAGTAGAGCATGTTAGACCGGGACTGCAGGGGCTTGTTGATGCTTGGTCTCTTGCATTGGTTGCTGTTATTCATGCGCCAAATAATGAGTTAGCTGAAGCAAGCGAAATTAGTATTAATTTGATTGAAGGCGGCGACAGAGAAAAGGCATTAAGTTTCTTTTCTTCAGTCTGCTTGTCCTTGAGTAAAAAAATCAAATCTTTTTCAGTATTCTTTGCTGTTGAGGATTGGACGGAAGACATGAGAATTAGAATCCAGTCTGGGTCGATTGATGAATTTATGAGGTGTGTATCCAGGCCAAGTGGATGGTGGGAAGAATATTATTCCCCTAAATCGAATGTAATTAACTGCGATGATAGTCATCCGTTTGTCTTTTCGGTCAATTAATTTTAAGCCCGCATTCGCGGGCTTTTATTTATTCGCTATTTATTCCCCTTAGCCGCAGCCTCTCGTTGCAATGACTGCTTGGCCTGATGCTTTAGTATCAAGCCTTCCCTCCCTGAGCCAGCAGCTTGTACTCTTCATCAAATTGGCAAATAGCCTCAAATTGAAGCCTTAGCCGCTCATCCCGCTCTTCTTCACCAAAAATCAGTTCATCCGCTCTTACCTCTAAAGTGGTGGCGAGCTTACGGATAATATCCAGTGTTGGCTGGGTGCTGCCATTTTCGTAGCACTGAATCTGGGTGATATATACATCGACCTGTTCAGCCAAAGCTTTTTGTGGTTGTTTGCGTTCTTTACGCAGTTTGACCAAACGTTCCGGAAAATCCATAGCGATCGATAAGAAGCTGTTGAAAACAGCCATATTAAACCGTCCTGTAAAAAAGCTGTTTTCAACATGGCGTATATGAAGGTAATGACCGGTTACAGATCACATCTCAGATTCAGTGTGCTCGGCAACGTACCTTTGAAAACCCTTCATACATACAGATTGGATACCGATCTAGGTGAAGATACTCCCTCCGGTAGAGGGAACTCCAGGCATAAAAAAGCCCGCTGATGCGGGCTTTTTTAACGATAAGACGTTCCTCAGAACGGGATATCGTCGTCAAAATCCATGGAGGGCTCGTCGCTGCCGTAGCCGCCTTGTTGGGGCTTGGGTGCGTTGTAGTTGCCCTGCTGGGGGCGGTTACCGGCGAAGTTGCCTTGGTTGCCGCCTTGCTGGCCGCCCTGAGCGCCGCCGCCAAAACCACCTTGGTTGCCTTGAGGAGCGCTGCCTTGGGCACCGCCACCAAAGCCACCTTGGTTAGCTGGCAGGGCTGCGGGGCGGGGCTGGAAGCCACCCTGATTGCCTTGGGGGGCAGCGCCTTGCGCTCCACCACCAAAGCCACCTTGAGCACCACCGCCCTGTTGAGCACCACCCGCAAAGCCGCCTTGGCCTTGTTGCGCGCCGCCGCCAAAGCCGCCGCCCTGACCGCCCTGGCCACTGCCACGGCTGTCGAGCATCTGCATTTCGCTAACGATAATCTCGGTGGTGTAACGGTCCTGACCGTCCTGGCCGGCCCACTTGCGGGTTTGCAGGCGGCCTTCCATGTAGACCTTGGAACCTTTGCGCAGGTATTCACCGGCGATCTCGGCCAGGCGGCCGTAGATCACCATGCGGTGCCATTCGGTCAGCTCTTTTTGCTCACCGGTTTGCTTGTCTTTCCAGCTTTCGCTGGTTGCCACGGTAAAGTTGGCAACGGCATTGCCGTTGGGCATGTAACGTACTTCCGGGTCACCACCCAGGTTGCCGACAATAATGACTTTGTTAATGCCTCGACTGGCCATCTTCGCTCCTGACTAACCGGCCTTGGCCAGCAGTGCTCTGGCCTCGGCTAATTCAAATTCTTGCGTGTTTACTTTTAGGTAAATGGCAGACTCTTCTGCCATTACATTGACTTCCAGCACCCCTGGCAGGGCCGACAGGCCGTCGGCCACCTGCTTCTCGCGACCACGCAGGGAATCTGCGCTGAGGCTGACCGATTTCAGGTTGCTGGGATGGCGCATACCCCGGCTCATCCATAACCACAGCAGCACCAGAGCGGCGGCCATGATCAGCACGCCTTGTTTATCCGCATACTGTGCCATGGCACCGGCCAGGCTGCCACCAAAAAAGGCGCCAAGGAACTGACTTGAGGAGTAGATCCCCATTGCGCTGCCTTTGTCCCCGGCCGGGGCAATGCGGGCAATCAGTGCCGGCAGCGTGGCCTCCAGGAAATTAAAGGCGATGAAAAACAACATCAAGGCGGCGATAAGGCCCCACAGCCAGTGCTTGAGGAACCAGGCCGCAGCCAGGGCACCGAGCATGATCACCAGCGCCACTTGCACCATCTGCCGCGACAGGTGTTTTTTCTCGGCGATGATGATCATCGGCACCATGCCGAAGAAGGCAATCACCACGATGGGGAAATAGAGCTCCCAGTGGCGGTCAGACGGCAAGCCGGCCTGCACCAGCATCGACGGCATCACCACGAAGATGGAGGTGAGCAAAAAGTGCAGCAGGAAGATGCCCAGATCCAGGCGAATAAGCTGGGGGTCTTTGAGCATCTTGCCGAGCCGTTTGGGGGCCGGCATGGTATCGCCTTTGGGCGCCTGGCTGACCACCTTGGGCACCGCCAGTTGCACCACCGCAATCCCCACCAGCGCCAGCACGGCGGTGAGCCAGAACAGCCCCGACAAGCCCCAATGGGAGGCCAGTATCGGCCCGGCCACCATGGCAATGGCAAAGGAGGTGCCGATAGACACCCCGATAATGGCCATCACCTTGGGGCGCTGCTCGTCACGGCTTAAGTCGGCAGCCAGGGCCAGCACTGCCGAGGCAATGGCGCCAGCCCCCTGCATGGCCCGGCCCAGTACCACGCCCCATACGGTGTGGGCCGAGGCGGCCACCGCCGAACCGGCGGAAAACATCAACAAACCCAGAATAATGATCTTACGGCGGCCGAACCTGTCCGAGGCCATACCCATGGGGATTTGCAGCACGGCCTGGGTCAGGCCGTAGGCACCGATGGCGATGCCCACCCACAGCGGCGAATAGCCTTCTAAATGCTGACCGTAAAGGGCGAAGACCGGCAGGATCATGAATAGCCCCAGCATGCGCAGGGAAAAGACCGAGGCCAGTGAGAATGCAGCACGGAGCTCCGTGCTCGTCAGACCTGATTTCGACATAATCAAAACTTGGCGCAAGAGAAGAAGGCCGCATGATAGCACAGCCATTGGGCTAATCGGGCGGCTGTGCGATACTTGTCCGCTTGTTGTCGAAATGGTTGAAGCAGGACGTTATGGACAAGATTTCGGTTCGCGGCGCACGTACCCACAACCTGAAAAATATCAGCCTGGATATCCCCAGGGACAAGCTTATCGTGATCACCGGCCTGTCGGGCTCGGGTAAGTCCTCACTGGCCTTTGACACCTTGTATGCCGAGGGTCAGCGCCGTTATGTCGAGTCCCTATCCGCCTATGCCCGGCAGTTTTTGTCCTTGATGGAAAAGCCCGATGTGGACCACATCGAAGGCTTGTCGCCGGCCATTTCCATCGAGCAAAAGTCTACGTCCCACAACCCCCGTTCCACCGTCGGCACCATCACCGAGATCCACGACTATCTGCGCCTGCTGTTTGCCCGGGTCGGTGAGCCGCGCTGCCCTACCCACAACGTGGCCCTGGCCGCCCAGACCGTCAGCCAGATGGTGGACCGGGTGATGGCCGAGCCCCAGGACAGCAAGCTGATGCTGCTGGCCCCGGTGGTAAAAGATCGCAAAGGCGAGCACGTTAAGCTGCTGAGTAACCTGGCCGCCCAGGGGTATATCCGCGCCGTGATTGACGGCGAAGTCTGTGATTTGTCCGACCCGCCAACCCTGGAGCTGCAAAAGAAGCACAGCATCGAGGTGGTGGTAGACCGCTTCAAGGTGCGTGACGACCTCCAGCAGCGCCTGGCCGAGAGCTTTGAAACCGCCCTCGCCCTCACTGGCGGCAGCGCCCGAGTGGTGAGCATGGACGACGACAGCGTCGACTTGGTGTTCTCTGCCAACTTCGCCTGCCCCCACTGCGGCTATTCCATGGCCGAGCTGGAGCCACGGCTGTTTTCCTTCAACAACCCAGCCGGCGCCTGCCCCACCTGCGACGGCTTGGGGGTGCAGCAGTTTTTTGACGAGAACAAAGTCATCGTCAACGGCGAGATCTCCCTGGCTGGCGGCGCCATTCGCGGCTGGGATAAGCGCAACTTCTATTACTATCAGATGCTCAAGTCCCTGGCCGAGCAGTTCGACTTTGCCCTGGACCAACCCTTCGATACCCTGGCCAAAAAGGCCCAGGATCTGGTGCTGTACGGCTCCGGCAACAAGGAAGTGGCGTTCAAATACGTTAACGACCGCGGCGATATCGTTACCCGCAAGCACGCCTTTGAAGGGGTGATCCCCAACATGGAGCGGCGCTACCGGGAGACTGACTCCAACACCGTGCGCGAAGAGCTGGCCAAGTACCTGGCCAACCAGCCCTGCCCCAGTTGTAAGGGCACCCGCCTGCGCACCGAGGCCCGCCATGTGTTTGTAGCCGACCACAACCTGCCGGCGGTGGCAGAATTTAGCATTGGCGATTGCCTGGGCTTTTTTGAAGGCCTGAGCCTCGAAGGCCAGCGCGCGCAAATCGCCGAGAAGATCCTCAAGGAAATCCGCGACCGCCTGCACTTTTTGGTCAACGTTGGCCTTAACTACCTCAGCTTGTCCCGTAGCGCCGATACCCTCTCCGGCGGCGAAGCCCAGCGTATCCGCCTGGCCTCACAAATCGGCGCCGGCTTGGTGGGGGTAATGTACGTGCTGGACGAACCCTCCATCGGTCTGCACCAGCGCGACAACGAGCGGCTGCTCAACACCCTGGTGCACCTGCGTGACCTGGGTAATACCGTGCTGGTGGTGGAACACGACGAAGACGCCATCCGCGCCGCCGATTACGTTATCGACATCGGCCCTGGCGCCGGCGTACACGGCGGTGAAGTGATTGCCGCCGGTACCCCGGCCGAAGTGGCAGGCAACCCTGCTTCCCTGACCGGCCAGTACTTGAGTGGCGAGAAGAAAATCGCCGTGCCCAGCAGCCGCCACTCGGCCGAGAACGGCCATATCGAGCTTAAGGGCGCCAGCGGCAACAACCTCAACAATGTGGACCTACAGATCCCCCTTGGCCTCTTTACCTGCGTGACCGGTGTCTCCGGCTCCGGCAAGTCCACCCTGGTCAACGACACCCTGTTCCGCCTGGCCCATCGCCAGCTCAACAAGGCCGAAGGGGAAGAACCGGCGCCTTACAAAGAGATCATCGGCCTGGACTTGTGCGACAAAGTGGTGGATATCGACCAAAGCCCCATCGGCCGTACCCCGCGTTCCAACCCGGCTACCTACACCGGTATCTTCACCCCGGTGCGCGAGCTATTTGCCGGCACCCAAGAGTCTCGGGCCCGTGGCTACCAGCCCGGCCGCTTCAGCTTTAACGTCAAAGGGGGCCGCTGCGAGGCCTGCCAGGGCGACGGGGTGATCAAGGTAGAGATGCACTTTCTGCCAGACGTGTACGTGCCGTGCGATGTCTGTAAGGGCAAGCGCTACAACCGCGAAACCCTGGAAGTGACCTACAAAGGCAAGAACATCAACCAGGTGCTGGAGATGACCATCGAAGAGGCCCGCGATTTCTTCGACCCCATCCCGGCGGTGGCCCGCAAGCTGCAAACCCTGATGGATGTGGGCCTGTCTTATATTCGCCTGGGCCAAAGCGCCACCACCTTGTCAGGCGGTGAGGCGCAGCGGGTGAAACTGGCCAGGGAGCTGTCCAAACGCGACACCGGCAAGACCCTTTACATCCTGGACGAGCCCACCACCGGCCTGCACTTTGCCGACATCCAACTGCTGCTGGACGTACTGCATCGCCTGCGCGACCACGGCAACACCATCGTGGTGATCGAGCACAACCTGGATGTGATCAAAACCGCAGATTGGATAGTGGATCTCGGCCCCGAGGGCGGCAGCGGCGGCGGCCGCATTCTCACCGCCGGCACCCCGGAAACCGTGGCCCAGCACCCCACCAGCCACACTGCCAGGTTCCTCAAACCCATGTTGTAAGCCAAGGGCGCCAGCGGCGCCCTTTGTTTTATCTGCTTGACAGCTATGGAAAAACGCGCTCAGTTGAAAGTGATTCTCAACAGCACCGGAGGCGTTATGACGAGATATCTGTCGGCAACCGTATTGGCGGTCCTGGCCACCTTGGCCTGTCTGTACTTCATGACCCGCCTGATAAACCAGCCCAAAGCGCCACCGGCCGCGCCGCCCCTGGCCAGAGTTGAACCGGCCGCCGCCGTGCCGCCTCCCAAGCCGCCCAAACAACCGGAAGAGACCAAACCCCAGCCCCGTACCGCCATGACCATGCCCGGCGTTGAAAGCCTGGCGCCCACCGCACCGACAGCGGTAACCGCTGTAATGAAAGGCCAGCCCAGCGCCATCAACCCCACCGTGGGCCCGATGACGCTAAAAATGGAGCAGCCTCCCTTTACCGCCGGCAATGACGGCGTGGCCACCCCGCTGGTGCGAATGGACCCCCGCTACCCCGCTGATGCTGCCCGGGACGGCAAGGAAGGCTGGGTGAAGCTGCGCTTTACCATCAACACCGCCGGCCTGGTGGACGATATTCAAGTGATTGACGCCAGCCCCAAACGCATCTTCAACCGCGCCGCCATCGATGCCCTGCGCAAATGGCGTTACCAGCCACAGATGCGAGACGGTAAGCCCGAGGATCTACATAACCAGGAAGTGGTGCTGGATTTTAAATTAAACCAACCCGCTTGATTAAAAAACGGAGCCTCGGCTCCGTTTTTTAAATCGCCTTTTTAAAATCAACACCGACACAAATAGAAACACCATTTATCAATTACGCAACCCGCTTTCTTATTTTTTCCCTTTTACCCTGGCTAATTAATGGACAGGCTATGCTACTTTTCCGGCTTTGAAAGTCTGTTTCCCTGCCGGAAAAATCAAATGCAAAAATCACGCATTGTTAACGCCCTGCTATTTAGCCTTATTTCCCTTCCCGCGCTGGCCGACAATTACAGTACCGAGCTGAATATTGGCCGCAGTGAATATAACGGCCAATCAGACGACAACAGCTGGCAACTGGCCCTGACCCGTTACCTGAGCCCGGTCAGTACCGACAATGGCCCTTATGGGGTTAACGCTTTTTTGAGCCACAGCGGTTACTTCAAACTCAGCGGCAGCCAGAGCGACCAGCTCGACCGTTATAACATCAGCGCCCGCACCATCAACAGCGACGACTGGCTGATGGGCGCCGGTGCCAGCGACGACAATCCCCAAGGCGACAGCCGTTCCCACAGCTATTACCTGGAAGCCGGCCGCTACCTGGACGACGCCACCCTGGCCACCTTTTATTACCATCGCCTGGAAGGTGGCCCGGTCAATGCCGACACCTTTGGCGCCACCCTTTCCCGCTATCTTGGCAGCAGCGAAAGCGGGCTTTGGACCCAAGCCGACATCAGCCGCATCAACGGCTCACAGGGGCTGGACGCTTTTGTGGTCGCGGGGCATTCGCAGCTGTTTTTAGCCAAGAACTGGTCGGTGGGCGCGGGGCTAACCTATGTGCACAGCGACAACCAGCAAATGGTGCGCCTGATAAAGGGGGTGCAGAAAACCCGCTACGAAGTGAGCAGTCGCTACTGGTTTGCGCCCCAGGCCAGCGTGGGCCTTACCATGAGCATGGAAGAAGGCGACGGCGCCGCCTGGCAGCTGGACCTGGGTTATCGGCTATAAAAAAAGCCGCCTGACGGCGGCTTTTTTTACGAAACGCGGACCACTTAGAAGCGGTAGGCGGCCTTAACAGCCCAGCCCATGCCGTCTTCGCCGCTGGTTTTGTTCACGCCCACGGACACGTTGGCACGGGGGTTAAACCAGTAGCTGGTGTTGGCGTAGTAGGTGGTGTCGTTGGTACCGTTAATCAGGTAGGCAACGGCATCGTCTTTGGTGTTGATGTAATCAACAGCCAGGCCGGTGGACCACTGCTTGCTGTAGAAGTAGTCGGCACCGACAGAAGCGGAGAAGACGTCAGCAGCCCGGTCAACATTGGTGTTGTTGATGTCGGCTTTGAGCAGCAGGCCGGTGTCACCCACCAGCGGGTTGTAGCTCTTGATGCGGGCACCCCAGGTGTCGGCATCAAAGGGAGACCAGTCCAGGCGGTTGTAGTAACCGGTCAGCAGGGTACCGTCGTTCAGGTAGCCACCGGCCTCGATACCGTAGCTGTCGGCATCTTTGAAGTGGTCGAAATCGAAGTTTTCGTAGTGGGCACCCAGTACCAGGTCGCCGGAAGTGACCAGGCGGCCGCCGATGCTGTAGGTGTCCAGGTTGTGATTAAAACCCATACCGGCTTGCAGGTAGCTGGAGTGGCTCAAAAAGCCGTTCAGCTCGTACGGGCCGTTATCGGTGCTGACAGGGTTGAGATAAACCTTGGCGCCCAGACTGGTGACATCGGCGTCGTGACTGTCGGTATGGTCGGCATAACCGGCAGAAACTTCGGTTTGATAAGTATCAGCAAAGCTGGGAGCAGCTAAAATAGCAGCAGAAAGAGTCAGTGGGAAAAGTACGTATTTCATGCTTCATACTCCTGATAAATGATAAAGCAGCGACGCCAACATAATCCCATCTTAATAATCTCTCAGCTGTGACCGCATTTCAGTTTAAGCAGCGGTCATAAATCACCATCGCGTTAACAATATTTAATGAAAGAAAAACAAAAAAGGCGCCCAACGGACGCCCTTGTCTTAAAAAGAACCAATTAAAAACGCAGGGTTCCTTGAATACCCCAGGCATAACCTTTTACGTCTTCCTGGTCGGCATAAGTGACCTTGACGTTGGCCTGGCTGTTAAACCAGTAAGAGGTGTTGAGGCCCCAGCCGTAATCTTCAGAACCGTCGTTCCAGTTCACATCGGCACCGACAGACCACTGGCGGCTGATGAAGTAATCACCACCCACGGCGTAAGTCCAAACGTCGTCGCCGTAGTCAGGATCGGTGTTGTCGATGCTGGCAGACAACAGCAGGCCTTCGCTGCCGCTAACCGGCACCAGGTGCTCAAGGGTCAGGCCATAGCTGTCGGCATCGTCGCTGTTGGCGTAGTTAAAGCGCAGCAAGGTGCCTTTGGCCAGGTATTTACCAATGCCCAAACCCCAGACGTCGTCGCTGGAAGCATGGTCGGGGTCGATACGGCTGTAGTTGGCTTCAATAACCCAGTCGCTTTGGGTGACAAAACGGCCACCCAGGCCATAGGCATCAACGTAATCGTTGTTGGCGTAGGCAGCCTCAACCCAGGAGGCGTGATTGAGAAAGGGGATCAGATCGTAGGCGTACTGCTCATTGCTTTGGCTGTTCAGGTAGTAGCGGTAGCCCAGATCCCAGGTATCGGCGTTGTCACTGTCGGTGTGGTCGCTGTAACCGGCGTTGACTTCATGCTGGAAGCTGTCTGCGGCAAAGGTAGGGGCGCTAATGGCGGCCAGAATGGCCAAAGATACAACTGCTTTTTTCACGTAGAACTCCGTTTCGCTAAATCAAAAGCGCCGGCATCCTAGCGGCGCTTGCCATTAACGAAAAGAGCATATTCACATATGCTGTTCTAGGTTACACCTGATGCTGTCTGGCAATGCCACCGATTGCTTGGCCTTGTGGTCAAAATGCACCAGGGTGGTTTCGCCCTCCACGCACAGCTTGTCGCCCTGGTAAGCCTGTTGCAGCAGGCGAAAAGAGCTGTTGCCGATATAGCTGACCCGGGTACGAATAGTGACCTCGGTGCCGTAGAACAGTTCCCCTTTGAACTGGATCTGGTAGCCAGCAATGATGAGATGCCAGTTTTTCACATCCAGATCCGGGGTAAAAAAGCGAAATACCGGCTCCCTAGCCTGTTCAAACCAGACAGCGGGAACCGAGTTGTTGATGTGCCCCAGGGCATCGGTTTCTTGGAAGCGGGGCATCAGGGTCATTTCAAACATGGTGTGATCCTTAACAAATAACGGCCACAGAATAAGCTGACATCCGCCTTTGATGCCATTTTGCCTTTACCCTGCCAGCCGCTGTGGCTAGGATTTCCCCGACCATCCCCCAAAGAGCCTGACGCATGACGGACCTCGCACTGGCACTCTCTCTTATTGCCGCCATCTCCCTGGCTGCCCAATGGCTGGCCTGGCGCCTCAAGCTGCCAGCCATCCTGTTTCTGTTGGCTGCAGGGCTATTGCTGGGCCCGGGCACCCACACCCTGAGCCCGGACTTGCTGCTGGGAGAAACTCTGTTCCCGCTGGTGTCCATTTCGGTGGCGATCATCCTTTTTGAAGGGGCTTTGACCCTGCGCTTTCATGAAATTCGTGGCCTGGTGAAGGTGGTGCGCAACTTAGTGACCATCGGCATGCTGATCACCTTTGCGGTGCTGGCCTTTGCCTGCCATTGGCTGCTGGGGGTGTCGCTGCAGGTATCCTTGCTGTTTGGCGCGGTGATGGTGGTAACCGGCCCCACTGTGGTGGCGCCGCTGCTGCGTACCATCAGGCCCCGCGCCGAGCTGGACCGAGTGCTGCGCTGGGAAGGCATCATCATCGACCCTCTGGGCGCCATTTTCGCGGTATTGATGTTCGAGCTGGTGATCATCCAAACCAGCCAGCAGGCCGCGGCCCTGCACAGCTTGTGGATCTTAGGTAAAACCATTTTGCTGGGCGGCGCCCTTGGCCTGGGCGCCGGGGTGGCTACCGCCACCGCCCTCAAAAAAGGCTGGCTGCCGCTTTATCTTCGCAAGATTGGGGTGCTGGCCGTCGTGCTGCTGGCCTATGCCCTGTCGGAGCAGCTGCAACATGAATCTGGCCTGTTGACGGTCACCGTGATGGGGATGTTCCTAGCCAACAAGAGCGACCTGGATATCGACGACATCATGGAGTTCAAGGAAGATCTCTCGGTCATTCTCATCTCCGCCCTTTTCATCCTGCTGGCGGCCAGGGTCAACATCGGTAACTTGGTGGATCTCGGCCTGCCGCTGGTGGCGCTATTGCTGGTGGTGCAATTGGTGGCCCGGCCACTCTGCGTATTGGCCTCGGCCTGGACCAAAAAGCTCAACTGGCGTGACCGGCTGTTTTTATCCTGGATAGCACCGCGCGGTATTGTGGCGGCGGCGGTCAGCTCGCTGTTTGCCCTGCGCTTAGAGCAAGCCGGCGTTGCCGATGCCGACAAGCTGGTGTCCCTGTCTTTTGCGGTGATCATCGCCACCGTGGTGCTGCAAAGCCTCACCGCCGGCCCGGTGGCCAAACTGCTAGGGGTGGTGCGTGAAGCACCGCGCGGGGTGCTGATCATCGGCGCCAACAGCCTGGCCCGCGCCGTGGCTCAAGCCTTGAAAAAGGTGGATATCCAGGTGCTGTTGGCCGACCCGGTTTGGGAGAACTACCGCCTGGCCCGTATGGAGGGGCTGGACGTTTACTACGGCAACCCCCAGTCGGAACAAGCCGAAGCGGTGCTGGATTTCTCCTCCATCCGCCAGGTCTATGCCCTGTCGCCAAACCGCCACCAGAATGCCAACGCGATCACCCATTTTGCCTACCTATTCGGCGACAAAAAGGTCTTTTCCATAAGATCTTCCCAAGGTAAAGGCTTTGCCAACCAGGAGAGCGCCACCTTCAGGGCACGGCAGATCTTGTTCTCGGAAGACTGCACCTTTGCCAAGCTCAATAGTCTGTTGATGCAGGGCTGGCAGGTGAAAAGCACCAAACTCAAGGAGGCCTTCGACTGGGAGGCCTACAAGGAGCGGCAAAAAGAGGCGCTGCCACTCTATATCATTGATAAAAAGGGCTTTTTAAGCCCCATCATCAACGGCGACCAAAAGCCCGAGGTGGACGAGGTCATCATCGCCCTGCTGCCGCCACAGGAAAAAGAAAACCAAAACGCCGCTTGATAAAGGCCCCGCTGGGGCCTTTTTTACAGGCTTTTGGCAGGGCGCGGCCTTTGCTGGCGGGCCAGCAACCGGCTTAACACCAGAAACAGCGCCAACATCCCCAGGCCATACCCCATGTCCTGGCCCAACACTGAAAGCGTCAGCAGGCACAACAGGGTGCTGATACCGGCCAGCCAGCGCCAGGGGCCGTGCAGCAACTTCCAGCCAGCGGCCATGCTCAGCAGATACACCAGTACAAAATTGCCGTTGGCATAGCGGATAAGAGCGCTGATGGAGAGCCCCTGCCACCAGGCCAGCACCGCGCAGGCCGCGCAAATCAGCACCACCAGCGTCAAGGCCCGCCCCGGCACGCCATGGCGGTTTCGCCCGGCCAAAGCGGCAGGCAGTTTGCCTTCGTCGGCCAGGCTCCACAGCAAGCGGGCAAAGCCCTGCACATAGATGTTGATGGAGGCAAAGCAGGCCAGGTAACCAATCAATGCGGCCAGCCACTTGGCATTGTCACCCCACAGCCCAGCAATCATCTGCGGCATGGAGGCGCCGTTGGCCTGGGGGCTGCCAAAGGCGCCAAAGCTGAGCACCGCCACCGAGCAGGCCCAATACACCAAACCGGCCAGCAAGGTGCCTATCAGCAGCGCAAGGGGGAAGTCCCGGTCAGGCGACTTAAACTCCTCCCCCACATGGGCAAAGGCCTCGATGCCCACAAAGCACCAGAACATCACCGCCAGGGCCGCCGGAATACTGCCCCAGGCTACCCCCTGGGTCGGCAGCAGCGGCATGCTGGCAAGCGGCAGATCCCCAAACCACCACAGCGACGCAACTGTGGCGACGATCACCACCGCAATGGCAGTTTGCACCGTGCCAGAGGCCTTGGCCGGGCGCTGCCCGAGCAGCCACATCAGCCCCAGGGTGGCCAGTTGGATAACCAGGATGGCACCGCTGCTCAGCGCAAACAGCGCATGCCAAAAGCCGGTAGCGATATTGAGCGCCGCCGGCAGCCCCACCGGCATCACCGACAAAAACAAAAAGGCCGTGCCCTGCTCCAGGCGCGGGCCAAAGGCCCGGCCAATCAAATGAGGCGCCCCGCCGGCATGGGGAAAGCGCTTGCCCAGTTGAGCAAAGGTAAAGGCGATGGGTAGCACCAGCACAATCAAAATCAGCCAGGCCCACAGGGATGCCGCGCCGGCGGTGGTGGCGGCAACCGCCGGAATAATGAAAATACCGGTGCCCAGCAGTGAGGTGGTCAGCAACCCCACGCCCTGCAGCAGGCTCAGATCCTTGTTCAATCGACTCATGACAGATACATCAGCAAAGAGGAAAATCCTGCTGCTATAGTAGTGGGCTCGTTAACGGAAGTGGCCTGCCTAAACGCCGGTAATGGCCGCCATATTGCCGGGATCCACCGGCACAATGCCGCCCCGGTTTGCAGCTCAGGCAAAGGACAACAGTGGATAAATTCGACCAACGCATCCTGGCGCTGCTGCGTAAAAACGCCCGGCTATCGGTTACCGCCATCGCCCGGGAAGTCAACCTGTCACGCAGCGCCGTCAGTGACCGTATCCGCCAACTGGAAACCAGCGGCGTTATCACCGGTTACCACGCTCAAGTAGCCTCACCTCAAAAACCGGTCAAAGCCTTTTTGGAACTCTTCTACGGCGAGAGCCGCTGCGAGGAGTTTGCCGAGCAAATGCGCGCCTTTCCCGAGATAAAACGCTGCAGCGGCATCAGCGGCGAGACCGACATGCTGGTCTATATCGAAGCGGATAGCATGGAGCGCCTTATTGAGATCCGCGCCGCCATCGAGCAATACCCGAAGATGCAACGGGTAAAAACCCATATGGTGATGAAGGAGTGGGCGTTTTAACGGCTGCCTGCTAAGCACCCACCCATTAATGGGGCAGCGCTGCACTCACGCAAAAGAGCTGGCGCCAGCCTGCCACCTCACGCATGTAAGCAATGCGCGCTCCATCAGGTGACCACACCACCGCCTCAGCGCAAGGTGGCTGCTCGCAAGGCTGCGTCAACGGCGTGCATTGGCCACTGGCCAGTTCACAGCGCACCACGCGGTTATCGCAGACAAAAGCGATAGCACCGCCTTGAGGGTGCCAGCTAAAAGTCGATTGAATGGAGCTACCAAGGGTAGTGATTTGCCTGGGCGCCCCGCCATTGGGCGAAACGGCCCAAAGCTGCACTATGCCTTCGGCGTCAGCCAGCAAAAAAGCAATGGCGCTGCCATCTGGGGCGGCCCGCAGCCAATGGCGAGGTTGTAAGGCTAGCCCCTGAGTATGGGTAACACGGCGCTGCATAACCCCAGCCGGCGGGGCAGGCAGCGTGCTTGCAGTGCCCTCAAGGGGAGCCGCACCTGCTTTAGCGTAATCTGCCAGGGCGTCAGGCAAATCCACCACAAACACTTCCGGTACTTTCTCACCCCTGGCAGAACGGGTATCGCCAATAAAGGCAATGGCCCAGCGTTGCCGGCTGCCATCGGCTTTAAGGTAGCCCTCGTCACCAATCCAGCACTCTTCATAAGCCCGGTCGATTTGGTCACTACCAGGGAGCGGGTCGCGCCGGGTTTGGCTCACCAGCACGCAGTAATAACTGCCGTCATATTCACGGGGGTGGTGTTTGGGCGGGCACACCGGCTGCAAGGGCACCGCCACCCCGACGTTACGTAGATCATCGCGCGGGTCCCTTTCATGCATCACATGGTCGTTATAGGTAAAGCTCAGCCGCGAACCGTCCGGGCTAAACACATGGACATGGGAGCCGCCACGCAAGGCACCGGGGGTATAAGGAGCGGTAATGTCACACGCATCGAGGTTGATGACGCCGCCCTGCTGCACAATCACGCCGCGGCGATGGTGAAAGTCGTAATGCCAATGGGGGTCGGGATGCTCAGGGCCATGGATAAACACATAACGTGGCGGCAAGTCGGGACTGACCGTCACCACCCCCACATGAGCGCCATCTGTTGCCTGATACAACACTTCTACCGCGCCAGTCTCCACGTTGACTCGCTCTATGCTCAGGCCAGTAAAAGAGGCGCCGGAAGGACGCACATCAAAAGCCAGCCACTGGCTGTCGGCCGCCCAGACATTGATGTTGGTCAGTTGGTGGTGACGCGCTGCAAAGGTGAGCTGTTTTTCTGACATGGGCAACCTTTCGCCAAGGAACGACAGCGGCATCAATAGGTAAAACCGCGAAGACAAATGCAGCAGCAGTTTACGGGTTCAGCCACAAACAAGACACCCCAGCCAACTGCGCCGAGATGCATTGGCACGCTGCTGCCAGCAAGGTAGGAGTCCCGAGAGGGGACGGCTTTCATAGCAATGCAAGAGGCGAGAGCAAAGAGCCAGCGCCACTTTTGAAGCCTGGCGGTGGCCAGGGCCGCGCAGAGCGCGACCGGCTTTGCGCTCTGCTCTAGCATCGCTATCAAAACACCATCACCTGGCGACAAGCGCGTCGGGAACCGGCGCTTGGACGTGCGCAGCACGGTCCCGCAGGGACGACGCACAAGGACGTGCGTTGCCATGCCA
>NZ_RJUL01000017.1 GCF_003751625.1 Gallaecimonas pentaromativorans | reverse complement strand
AGACCGGTCATATCCACGCTGCATCCGGCCAAAATACAGCAAGTATCCAGCGAGAAAGAAAAAATGCCAGTCAGCTTAACTGACTGGCATTAGGCAACTGCCGGGCTTTTTTAATGCTCGCCTAGCGCCGTTATCTGCTGCCAAAGCGCCAGGTGGCGCGGGGTGCTAAGCCCCTGCATCTGCGCTTTTTGGCAAAGATAACCATTGATGGCGTCAATCTCGGTGCGCCTGTGGGCCAGGCGGTCGGCCAGCATCGACGAGGTATTGGCGGCAGTGGCTTCGGCTACGGCAAGGATCTGCGCCACCAGGGCCTCTTTAGTAAAGGCCTGTCCTTCTGCGGCCAGTACCGGCAGCATTTCTGTGACCAGAGCCGTTATCTCGGCCTGATAGGTATCTGCCAGCAAAGCGCCGTTGGCCACCTTATCGCGGGCGGTCAGCGGGTTTATCACCGCGTTGATGGCCAGCTTTCGCCAAAGGGGAGCCAATACGTTGTCAAAGCACTGCGCCGGTGGCAGCGCCAGGTTTAGGACGCGGTGCACCAACCCCAGCTGCGCTTTGCTGCCCCGGTAATGGCCGTACCAGCATTGGCCCCGGCCTGTCATCTCAACTGCCCCTTCGCTTTTGCGGGCACCATAAGTGGTGGTGCCAAGGTAAAGGGGGTTGCTCACAAGCCCGGCCAGTGTTTGGTGGGGGCCAAGGCCGTTACAGAGCAACACCAGTGGCACGTCACAAGGCGGTGACAGGGCGGCCACCGCCTCTTTAACCTGATAGCTTTTGGTGCAGATAAGCCACAGCTCGGCGTCGTTTTCTTGAACGGGCTCGCGGCCTTTGAGGGTGACCTCTTGGTCTGCCTTTCTCAGGCGCTGGGCCACCAGGCGACCTATGGCGCCTGCGCCCAAAATACCTATCTTGGCCATTTGCGTACGACGAGCACCAGGCTGTAGGCGATGGCGACACCGACCATGTCGGCGCACCAGTCATAGAGGCTGGCATCGCGATAGGGCAGGTACCACTGCACCAGCTCAATCAGGGCGCCGTAAGCTGCCAGGCCCAGCCATTGGGGGAGCAAGTAGCGGCGCCAGGCACCGTAGGTCAGTAGGCTCAACACAAAAAAGGCGGTGGCGTGCATGGTCTTGTCGCCACCGGGTTGGGGATAGCTGCTTTTGGTAATGGCAAAAAGCGCCGTGGTAAGCAGCGCCAGTGCCAGCAGAATTTGATAGGTTCTAGGTGAGAGCAGCACAGCCTGCATCCGGTCTCCGTTGTTCGATTCGCGCCAGTCTAACCTAGTGGCTGACGCCTTGCTCAACGGTGAACAAAGTGTTGCTCAATCTTGGCGGCGAGCCCAAGGGGCAACCTTGGGCAGCATCAACAGGCCGGGAATGGCCACCAGCGCGCACAGCATAAAAAAGTGCACCCAGCCCATAGATTCCACCATGTAGCCAGTCGCGGCGTTGGCGATAACCCTGGGAACGGCGGTGAGCGCCGTCAGCAGCGCCAGTTGGGTAGCCAGGTAGGTGCGGCTGGCCTCGCGGGCGATATAGGCGGTCAGGGCCGCAGCCCCCAGGCCCACCCCTAAGTATTCGGCTCCTACCACCCCGGCCAGCCACCACAGATTGCGGGCCTCGGGATTAAGAGAAGCGAGCAAGGCGTAACCGAAGATACTGGCGCACTGCACCACCCCAAACAGCCAAAGGGAGCGGTTGATACCGACTTTGAGCATCACCAGGCCACCGATGAGGCTACCCACCAGCACCGGCCACAGGGCGGCGTGCTTGGCCACCAGGCCTATCTCCGACTTGCTGTAACCCATGTCCATGTAAAAGGGGGTTTGCAGCGCCACCGCCATGTTGTCACCGAGCTTGTAGAGCACCATGAACACCAGCACCGCGACGGCATGCTGCACGCCGTGGCGGCTGAAAAAATCCTTGAACGGCTCCACCACTGCCTGCTCGAGGCTCATGGGGTGGCGCTCGTGTGCCGGCTCGGGGGCAATGGCGGTGAGCAGTAACCCTACGCCCATAAAGGCGGCGGTAATTAAAAATACCGTGGACCAGGGCAGGTGGTCGGCCAGGATCAACGACAAGGAGCCCGGCACCAGCCCTGCCAGGCGGTAGGCGTTAATGTGCACGGCATTGCCAAGTCCCAATTCCTGGTCTGAGAGGATCTCCCGGCGAAAGGCGTCAATAACGATATCCTGGGAGGCGGAAAACACCGCCACCAGCACGGCGGCGACGATCACCATGCTTAGGCCGTTTTGCGGGGAGATAAAGGCAAAGGACCCCAAGGCCAGCAACAGGCCCAGTTGGGTGAGCAGCATCCAGCCGCGGCGCAGCCCCAAAAGCGGCAGCTCGAACCTGTCCATCAGCGGTGACCACAGGAACTTCCAAGTGTAGGGAAATTGCACCAGGGCAAAAAGCCCGATGGTGCCCAAGTCGACCTGTTGGTCTCTGAGCCAGCCTGGCACTAGTTGGAATAAAAAGAACAGCGGCAGGCCGGAGGCAAAACCGGTTAAAACACACAGCATCATGCGGCGACTGAATACCAGTCGCCACCAGGGTTGGTCTGTCAATGGAAGTCCTTGCTCAAACAGGGCCGGTGGCCTGGCAAGGTAATCACAACTGCCCGGTTAGGTAAACCTATAGCGCCGGGGTAGACAGGTTGGCAGGCAGGGGGGCCGAGGGCAGACGCAGAAAATCCATGCGACTGGTCAGTTGCTGGCGCAGTGCCATGTGCCCTCTTAGCTGGTAAGGCGCGTGGCGATGCATCATACCCAGCAGGTCCCAGAACACCCTTTCTTTATCACTGGGGGTAGCGGTCTTCGGCTGGCCCAGGGAGAGCCAGCCTTCCATCAGATCCCAGATACCGTTTTCCAACTCTTCAGTGCTGAGGCGGTAGGCCAGCAGAGCATCGGCAAGGGCCAGTAGTTCCGGCACTTTGTCGCTGATAAAACGGCTTAGGGACACATTGGTTTCGCTAATGTATGCATTAATCATCTGCTTCATTGTAGAGGCAGAAGTTAAGGGCATAGCGAAAAAACACTCAGTTTTGAATTTCTTCACAAACTTAAAACTGAGGCTTCATCAAGGTGACTTTTTTCAACATAACTGGCGCCGTAGGCACATCGGGCGAACTGATGGCGCTGTTGTATTCAGTGGGCACGGTTTCAATTTTCTCCAGCACGTCCAGGCCGTCCATTACCTCACCGAACACCGTGTAGCCCCAATGGCGCGGGCTTGGGTCCAGGCCATCGTTGTCGGCCATGTTGAAGTAAAACTGGCTGGTAGCCGAGTGGGGGTCATCGGTGCGGGCCATGGCGATAGTGCCCAGCCGGTTTTTAAGGCCGTTACCTGACTCGTTGAAGATAGGCTCACGCTCTTTGCGGGCGTTGTACTTCACGTCGTAGCCGCCGCCTTGTACCACAAAGCCTTTGATAACCCTGTGGAAAACGGTGTTGTTGTAGGTGCCGTCCACCACGTAGCGCAGGAAGTTATTGACGGTGATAGGCGCCTTGGTGCGGTCCAGCTCAACGACGATATCGCCCATGCTGGTTTCCATCTTCACTTGGGGAAAGAGGTTATCCGGTTGCAGATCGTCGGTCTTGGTGGTGGCCGCTTGGCCAAGGAAGCTGGCCAGGCAAAGGCAGGCGGCGAGAAGCCTTCTCATGAAATTCTCCGGTCTTGAAAAAGGGCTCAGGTTAACGGGGCCTTGTTGAAAAGCCAATGTTCGGTTGCCAAGCGCATGGCGCCAGCGCTTGGAGACAGGCCTGCCTTGATGGCCTGCCAGTTGAGATTGTGCCTGAGCCAAGACCACCTTGAGGCGGTGTCTGGCAGGGGAGGGAACAGGGCCAGCTGCGCCTCAAGGTGTGGTAAAGACCATTGGTGCAGCTCAATGCCTTCTCGCGCTGCTTTACCCAGCCAATACCAGCGCCAAAGCTCGGCCTTGAGGGCCTGTGGCGTGCTGTGCTCCAGGTGGTTTAGCCGAAAGCGCTGGCGGCGAAGGCCGTCTTCGCTACTGCCCAGCAGCCATTTGGCTAGGCGAGTGGCGGGAGGTGGGCTGATATCGCCCAGGCCTTCGTCGGCCATGCGCCAAGGCAGGGTGGGGCGCAAATCTTTGCCTTCGGCCGGATGCAGTTTGGGGTAAGGGTAAGCGCGACCATCCAGCCAGTATTGGCCGCAGGGCAATACCTTGATGCCTTCAAAATACAATTCGTTGCCAAGGGGGGCGCCGAGGGTCAGGCAGTCAAAAAGGGCCTCTGGCACTAATTTGGCCGGCGCTAAATCCAGCAGTAGCGCCGGGTTGGAGCTGATGGCCCAGCTTTGTCCTAACTGACGTTTAAAAAGGGGTACCAGGCCTCTGGCATCAGAGCTTGCAAGGTAGCAAGGCCCGATAGGGGCAAGCAGCGCAAAGGGTCCCTGGCAGGCGCCAAGGTGGCCAAGGGGTTTTTCCAAGAGCGCCGGCAGCGTTTGCTCGGGAACCGGTTGGCCCACTACCAACGCGTTTCCCACCAGTGCCTGGGGGCTGCTGGCAAAGAGGAGAAAGGGGCCTTGGCGCTGCAACCGCGACTCGGGCCATAGCCCTTGCCAGCGGGCCAGGCAGTCTTGGATGGCGGCGCTGGCGAGAGGATCGAAGATAAGGGCGACAGATACCATGGAGGTCAATAACAGTAGGTTCTGCCGCCAGTGTAGCTCAGGCCGAGAACAGGCGAGTGAGCTCGGGGTCATTAATCAGCGAACCCATGTTCTGCTCCAGCAGGTTATTGAGCTCTTGCTCCAGGCGGCCAAGGTCGGGCCCCAAGGGCGCTTCGAAACTGCCGGTGCTGGTAAAGCGTTTGGTCATGGTTTGGCCGTCACGCTCGGCGTAAGCCTCCATCACCACTTTTTGCTTGCTGCTGTGGCTGGCCATGCCTTCGGTCACCACCGCTTCAACACTGATAAGCCGCACCGACAGGCGGGCACCGGTGCCGGGCTGCACGCTGTAACCGTGAGCCTTGAGTCCCTGGCGCAGGCGGCTGGCCAGGCGCTCATCCAGGCCTGGGTCGCTGCTGACATTGCCCTTGGGCAAAAAGAGTACGGTTTGGTCGGCCCGGTTGTCCTGAAAATCAAAACGAATGGGCACCAGACTCGATGAGGCCTGGGTGACCGCCGGCGCTTGCGGGTCGAGCCAGGCGGTTTTGGGCAGGGTAGCGCAGCCGGCCAGCAGCAGGGCGGTCAGAAGCAGGTATCTCATGAGGTTCTCCTTTTTATGGTTCTTAAAATCACGAACTTGCGGTCTGAAGCCACCACCTTGCAGCCCCCGAACAGGCGTTTGAGCTTGAGGTGGTAACCCAGGTGCCGGTTGCCGACTATCCACAATTCCCCGCCGGGGCGCAGCACCCTGAAGGCGTCTTTGAACATCTGCCAGGCTATGTGATCGGTAATGACCTGTTGCTGATGAAAAGGCGGATTGCACAGCACCAAATCGACGCTGCTGGCGGTAAAGCCCCTGAGGCAATCGTTGGCGACACAGTCTGCCTTAACCTCGGGAAGGTTCTGTGACAGGTTGTGGCGAGCCGAAGCGACCGCCAGGTAGGATTCGTCCACCAAGCTGTAATGGGCATCAGGATACTGGCTGGCCATCATCAGCCCCAACACGCCGTTACCGCAGCCAAGGTCAATCACCTTATCAAAACGGCCCTGGGGCAGGTTGGCCAGCATCAGTCTGGCGCCGATATCGAGGCTTTGGCGGGAAAAAACGTTGGCAAAGTGGCTCAAGGTAAAGCCGGTACCCTCCAGCGGCCAGCTGATGGGCGGCGGCAATGGCAGCGGCGCTTTACCGTCGCTTTGGCAGACAAAGGTGCGGGCCTTTTTCCAGCCCAGCAGTTTCTCGGTTGGGCCGATATGGCGGCTTATCATGGCTTCGGCGCTGGCCGGAATGTCACGGTCGCGGCCGGCCAGCAGCACTAAAGTGTCTTTGGCCAGTAGCGGCTTTAAGGTTGCCAGCCACAGCTCCAGCAGCGACAGCTGCTTGGGAATGCGGGCCAGCACCAACTGTGGCTCGGCCGGCCAGGGGGCCAGCGGGTCCACAAGCGCGGCCTGGCGGCCAAGGGCGTTGAGGTTGGCGGCAATGGCATTGTGGCTGACCACGGAATCGCTGACGCTGGTGACCTTGAACTCGGCCAGGGCGCAGGTCAGGGCGCCGAAGTTGTCGCCCAATATCAGTATCGGCCTGCTGCTATCGAGCCCCTGGGGCAGTAGACTTTGCAAAAGGTATTCGTCGGCACTGTCAAAGGCATGCAGATCGTCCTTGGGGTTGCCGGAAAAACGTTGTAGTTGAGGAAGTGTATGGGTAAGGGCGAGCACAGCCAGGTTCCAAAGGACGTAAAGCTGCATTTTGACACATTGCCCCACGCGGTACAGCCTCATCTGCCTCCCGATACGCTGGCGCTTTGGCCGGCGGTGCTCGGTGATGATGAGGCGGCCAAAGCCTTTGCGCTGTTGCGGGCCGAGCTCAAATGGGCCCAGCCCGAGCTCACGGTTTTTGGTAAAAGTCACCCCATACCAAGGATGCAAAGCTGGGTTGGCGACGAAGCGGCGCACTATACTTATTCGTCCAGCGCCTTTAGCCCGCACCCTTGGCATCCGTTGTTGCGGCACTGGGCGTATGAGCTGTCGGCTTTTCTGCATCAGCCCTTTAACTCTGTCCTGGCCAACCACTACCGTGACGGTAAGGACCATATGGGCTGGCACAGTGACGATGAAGCCGAGCTGGCACCGGTGATAGCGATGATAAGCCTTGGCGCCGAGCGGGAACTGGCGTTCAAGCCAAGGGGGAAAGGCGAAGGATTCAAGGTGGCGTTGCCAAGCGGTAGCCTGCTGGTGATGGGAGCCGGGCTACAGCAGCAGTGGCAACACAGTTTGCCGACCAGAGCAAGGGTGACACAGGGGCGTATCAGCCTTACGTTTCGTCAGGTGTACCCCTTGCATCGGGACCCGTGAGGGCGTACAAACCGACCCTTGCCAGAAGGAGTGAGCCTATGTCCGTTCAGCGTCACATCGAAGACAAGTTGCATGTTGCGTTCAAGCCCGAGCACTTGGAGGTCAGTAACGAGTCCTTCATGCATTCGGTTCCCGCTGATGCCGAGACCCATTTCAAGGTGGTGATCGTCAGCTCCGAGTTTGACGGTCAGCGTTTGGTCAGCCGCCACCGGGCGGTCAATCATACCTTGGCCGAAGAGCTGGCCGGCCCCGTACATGCGCTGGCGCTCCACACTTATACCCCGGAAGAATGGCAGCAATATTACGGCCAGGTGCCGGCCTCTCCCGCCTGTCTTGGGGGATCCAAACTGGGTTAATGAGTCGTAACAGTCTGTTGCGGGGGCTGAAAGGAAGGGACTAAGGTCCCTTTTTTATTACCCTGCCTGACGATTCGACTGGACTCAGGACGCGTGGAAAAGTTCCCCTAAGCCGTTCAATAGCCATGGTAACGTCGCGCCAAGGGGTGCTAAAATATGCGGCTTGTAATAAGAGCGAAGTTAAACTTCGACACACAAACGCTTTTTCGCCGCCTTGATCGGTTCAACAGTCGGGGTGGCGGTCAGCCTACAGAATTCCCTTAACTGTTGTGCAAAGTGCGTATGATAACCATCAAGAAAGGACTGGACGTTCCTATTAGTGGAGCGCCCGAGCAAGTGATCCACGATGGTCCTGCCATCAAGACCGTTGCCGTCCTGGGCGAAGAGTACATCGGCATGCGGCCGACCATGCACGTCCGGGAAGGTGATCTTGTCAAGAAAGGCCAGATCATTTTTGACGATAAGAAAAACCCTGGTGTCAAATTCACCGCGCCAGCTGCCGGTAAGGTAGTTGCGATCAATCGTGGTGAGAAGCGGGTGCTGCAATCCGTTGTTATCGAAATCGATGGCAACGAAGAAGTCAGCTTCCAGGCTTATGACGCCGGCCAGCTTGGTAGCCTTGACCGTCAGGTTGTGGTTGACCAACTGGTAGAGTCCGGTCTCTGGACTGCCCTTCGAACTCGTCCTTACTCCAAGATCCCTGCGATCGACAGCGCTCCCGGTGCCATTTTCATCTCAGCCCTGGACACCAATCCGCTTGCCGCTGACCCTGCCATCATCATCAAAGAACAGCTCGAGGCCTTTAAAAACGGTCTGACCGTGCTGTCTCGCCTGACTGATGGCAAGATTTACCTCAGCAAGGCATCTGGTAGTGACCTGAGCGTTTCCGGCGCCCAAGTGGAAGTGCATGACGTCAGCGGCCCGCATCCGGCTGGCCTGGTCGGTACCCAGATCCACAAGCTGTTCGGCGCCTCCTTGCGCCGTGTGGCCTGGCATCTTGGTTATCAGGACGTCATCGCTTTCGGCAAGCTGTTTACCGAAGGCAAGCTCGATAGCAGCCGGGTGATCTCCCTGGCCGGCCCCAGCGTTAAAAAGCCGCGCCTGGTGCGTACCCAACTGGGTGCCAACATCAGCCAGCTGACCAGCGGCGAGCTCACTGACGGCGAAAACCGTGTGGTGTCTGGCACCGTTTTGACCGGTTCCATCGCTCAAGGGGCTCATGACTTCCTTGGCCGCTACCACGTGCAGGTCAGCGCCCTGTCTGAAGATCGCGAAAAAGTGCTCTTCGGCTGGCTGGCTCCGGGCAGTGACAAGTTCTCCGTGACCCGTGCCTACCTTGGCCACTTCGGCAAGAAAGTGTTTGGCATGACCACCACCACCAACGGTTCTCCCCGCTCCATGGTGCCAATCGGCAACTACGAGCGCGTGATGCCGCTGGACATCCTGCCGACCCTGCTGCTGCGCGACATTCTGTCCGGTGATACCGACAGTGCCCAGCAACTTGGCGTTCTGGAACTGGATGAAGAAGATCTGGCGCTGTGTACCTTTGTGTGTCCGGGTAAGTACGATTACGGTTCCTACCTGCGTACCTGCCTGACCAAGATCGAGAAGGAAGGTTAATCATGGGCCTGAAAAACTTCTTGGAAAAAATCGAGCCGCAGTTTGAAAAAGGCGGCAAATATGAAAAGTGGTATGCGCTTTATGAAGCGGCAGCGACCATTTTTTATACCCCTGGTCAGGTAAACCGCGGCCAAACCCATGTACGTGATGCCATCGATCTCAAGCGCATCATGATCCTGGTTTGGCTGTCTGTATTCCCGGCCATGTTCTACGGCATGTACAACATCGGTCACCAGGCGCAACACGCCCTGGCTGCCGGTTATCACCTGGCCGACGTTTGGCAGGTGGGTCTGTTCCACGCTCTGGGCGGCTCGCTGAGCGCCGACTCCGGCTGGGCCAGCATGATGTGGTACGGCGCCTGCTTCTACATCCCGGTTTATGCCACCGTCTTCATCGTTGGCGGCTTCTGGGAAGTGCTGTTTGCCTCTATCCGTAAACACGAGATCAACGAAGGCTTCTTCGTTACCTCCATCCTGTTTGCGCTGATCCTGCCGCCCACCATTCCGTTGTGGCAAGCGGCTCTGGGCATCAGCTTCGGTGTGGTGCTGGCCAAGGAAATCTTCGGCGGTACTGGCCGTAACTTCCTGAACCCAGCTCTGGCCGGCCGTGCCTTCTTGTTCTTCGCTTACCCGGCCTACATGTCCGGTGACAGCGTCTGGACCGCCGTTGACGGTTTCTCCGGTGCAACCTACCTGAGCCAGGCCGCTGCCGGCCAGCTGCAGTATGTGCTGGACAACAACTGGTGGGATGCCTTCTACGGCAACATCCAAGGCTCCATGGGCGAAACCTCCACTCTGGCCATCTTGATTGGCGGCCTGGCCCTTATCTTCCTGCGCATTGCCTCCTGGCGCATCGTGCTGGGTACCTTTGTGGGCATGGTGGTGATGTCTCTGGTGTTCAACGCCATCGGTTCCGATACCAACAACATGTTTGCCATGCCTTGGTACTGGCACCTGGTGCTGGGCGGTTTTGCCTTCGGCATGATGTTCATGGCCACCGACCCTGTCTCTGCCTCCTTTACCAACAACGGTAAGTGGGCTTACGGCGCGCTGATCGGTGTCATGGTAGTGCTTATCCGTGTGGTCAACCCGGCCTTCCCTGAAGGCATGATGCTGGCCATTCTGTTTGCCAACCTCTTCGCCCCCCTGTTTGACCACTTTGTTGTTCAGGCCAACATCAAGCGGAGGCTCGCTCGTAATGTCTAAAAACAACGAAAGCATCGGCAAGACTATCGGTGTTGTTCTGGCCATCAGCCTGGTTTGCTCGGTGGTGGTTTCTGGCGCCGCTGTGGCCCTGAAGCCGACCCAGGAGCAAAACAAGCGCCTGGATAACCAGCGCCATATCCTCGACGCCGCCGGCCTGCTCAAGCCCGGCATGTCTGCTAAGGAAGTGCGTGCTGCCTATGCCGCTCATATCGAGCCGCGTATCGTCGAGCTCAAGACCGGCAAGTTCGTTAAAGAAGTGGACGGCCAAGACGCTGCCCATTTTGACCAGCGCAAAGCCTCCAAAGATCCCAAGCTCAACACCGAAGTGCCTGCTGACGAGGACGTTGCGTCCATCAAGCGTCGCTCCAACTACGCCTCCGTCTACCTTGCCAAGGATGACGCCGGCCAGGTGACTTCCGTGGTTGTGCCGGTTCACGGCAACGGCCTGTGGTCCATGATGTACGCCTACGTTGCGGTGAAAACCGATGGTGACACCATTTCTGGTTTGACTTACTACGAGCAGGGTGAAACCCCCGGACTCGGCGGTGAGGTAGAAAACCCGGTATGGCGCGCCAAGTGGGTTGGCAAAGAGATCTACGGCAAAGATGGCAAGCCTGCCATCAAGGTTGTCAAAGGTGGCGCAGCCCCCGGTGACAAGCACGGTATCGATGCCCTGTCCGGTGCCACCCTGACCAGTAACGGTGTTCAACACACCTTTACCTACTGGATGGGTGACAACGGCTTTGGTCCCTTCCTGACCAACGTCCGCAACGGAGAATTGAACAATGGCTAACAGCAAAGAAATTAAAAAGGTTCTGCTGGGGCCGCTGCTCGCCAACAACCCCATCGCCCTTCAGGTGCTGGGTATCTGTTCGGCGCTGGCGGTTACCGGCCGTATGGATAAAGCCTTTGTTATGGGTATCGCCCTGACACTGGTTACCGGCTTTTCCAACCTGTTTATCTCGCTCATTCGCAACCACATTCCCAACAGCGTGCGGATCATCGTGCAGATGGCCATCATTGCGTCCTTGGTTATCGTGGTTGACCAGGTGCTGCGTGCCTATGCCTATGGCTTGTCCAAGGAACTGTCGGTATTCGTTGGTCTTATCATCACCAACTGTATCGTGATGGGTCGCGCCGAAGCCTACGCCATGAAGAGCCCGCCGTTGATGTCCTTCCTGGACGGTATCGGTAACGGCCTGGGTTACAGCGCCATGCTGCTGACCGTCGGCTTTATCCGTGAGCTGCTAGGTTCCGGCACCGTGTTCGGTTTTGAAGTGCTGCCGCTGATTAAGAACGGTGGTTGGTATCAGCCCAACGGTCTGTTGCTGCTGCCCCCCAGCGCCTTCTTCATCATCGGCGGTATCATCTGGGCCCTGCGCACTTTCCGCCCCGAGCAAGTAGAACCTAAGGAGTAATCGCTGTGGAACATTACATCAGCCTTTTGGTTCGCTCGATTTTCATCGAGAACATGGCGCTGTCCTTCTTCCTGGGTATGTGTACCTTCCTGGCGGTGTCCAAGAAGATCTCCACTGCCATGGGCCTGGGCATTGCCGTTACCGTGGTTCTGACCATCTCTGTACCGGTCAACCAACTGGTAACCCATTACATCCTGGCTCCCGATGCCCTGGTTAAGGGTATGGATCTGAGCTTCCTGAGCTTTATTACCTGGATTGGTGTTATTGCGGCCATCGTTCAGATCCTGGAGATGATCCTGGATAAGTTCTTCCCGGTCCTCTACAACGCCCTGGGTATCTTCCTGCCGCTCATCACCGTTAACTGCGCGATCTTCGGTGCCGTGTCCTTCATGGCCCTGCGTGAATACACCTTCGGCGAGTCCGTGGTGTTCGGTTTCGGTTCTGGTGTGGGCTGGATGCTGGCTATCGTGCTGCTGGCGGGTATCCGCGAGAAGCTCAAGTATGCCGATATGCCTGAAGCCGTGCGTGGCCTGGGCAGCGTGTTTATCACCGCTGGTCTGATGGCGCTGGGCTTTATGTCTTTCTCAGGGGTTCAGTTGTAAGCGCGGCTTTGCCGCGCCCAAAACGCAAAGGATAAGTCGATGGAAATCATTCTCGGCGTTGGTATGTTCACCGTGATCATCATGGTACTGGTAGCCATCATCCTGGTTGCCCGTGCCAAGCTGGTTAGCAGCGGTGACGTGACCATTACCATTAATAACGATCCGGAAAAGGCCATTACCGTGCCTGCCGGTGGCAAACTGCTGGGCGCCTTGGCCTCCAGCGGTATCTTCGTGTCCTCCGCCTGTGGCGGCGGCGGTTCCTGTGGCCAGTGCCGCGTAACGGTGAACGATGGCGGCGGCGATATTCTGCCGACCGAGCTGTCGCACATCTCCAAGCGCGAAGCCAAAGAAGGCTGCCGACTGTCTTGCCAGGTTGCCGTGAAGCAGGACATGAACATTGAAGTGCCCGAAGAGATCTTTGGTGTGAAGCAGTGGGAATGCACTGTTATCTCCAACGACAACAAGGCGACCTTCATCAAGGAATTCAAACTGGCTATCCCGGAAGGCGAATCCGTGCCGTTCCGCGCCGGTGGTTATATCCAGATCGAGGCGCCGCCGCACCACATCAAGTACAGCGACTTTGATGTGCCGGCAGAATACCGTCCTGACTGGGAGCGCTTTGGCTTCTTCAAACTTGAGTCCAAGGTTGACGACACCACCATCCGCGCTTACTCCATGGCCAACTATCCGGACGAGAAAGGCATCATCATGCTGAACGTCCGTATCGCCACGCCGCCGCCGAACAACCTGAGCCTGCCTTGCGGCAAGATGTCTTCGTTCATCTGGTCCTGCAAGCCTGGCGACAAGGTTACTATCTCCGGTCCCTTCGGTGAATTCTTCGCCAAAGATACCGAGGCCGAGATGGTGTTCATTGGTGGTGGTGCCGGTATGGCGCCGATGCGTAGCCACATTTTCGACCAGCTGCGTCGTCTGAAATCCAAGCGTAAAATCACCTTCTGGTACGGTGCCCGTTCCAAGCGTGAAATGTTCTACGTTGAAGATTTCGACATGCTTCAGGAAGAGAACGACAACTTCAACTGGCACGTGGCCCTGTCTGATCCTCAGCCCGAGGACAACTGGGATGGCTACACCGGCTTCATCCATAACGTGGTTTATGAAAACCACCTCAAGGATCACCCGGCGCCGGAAGATTGCGAGTTCTACATGTGTGGACCGCCGATCATGAACGCCTCCGTCATCAAAATGCTCAAAGACTTGGGCGTTGAAGACGAGAACATCCTGCTGGACGACTTCGGTGGCTAACCGCGTCTGAGCACGATGTAACGTCCAAAATGGCTGGCCTGGTGGCTGGCCATTTTCTTTGGTGGCGCAAATTACGGCGAGATGAACGGGGTATTTTTAGCCACCAAAACTGACAAGGGCGGCCAGGAGCGGTAAACTGTCGCCCTCAAAGCCAATCCGGTAAAGAGGCACTGATGATTGTTGTTTATACATTCGGCCTGTTTCTGCTGGTGATCCTGGCCATGGCGGTCGGGTACATCTTCCAGAAGAAGACCATCTCCGGCTCCTGTGGCGGTATTAGCGGCCTGGGTATGAAAAAAGCCTGTGATTGCCCGGACCCTTGCGACAAACGCAAGGCGCGCATGGCCAAAGATGAAGCCAAGCGCAAGGCCAAGGAAGCGGTCTGGAACGAGAACCGTATCCTGTAAAAAAAAGCCCGCATCATGCGGGCTTTTCTGTGGGGGCCTGGCGCAGCCTGTTGATACAGGCAGATAAAATTTCATCCCGTATTCCCAGCACCTCAAAAAAGCCCAGGGCATCCAGGGCCGGCAGCAATTCCTGGGTATCTTTTTCGGCCTGGCGACGGGCTTTTTTGCTCAAGTCGTTTTTCATCAGTAACCTCGCATTATGCAAAAAGGCGCCAACGGTACCCTTGCGTACGGTGACATCGGCAATGGTCAGCTTGTCTTGGTCATCTGGCAGTACTTGTTCCGGTTTCATGGCTTCCCTCCTTTGTGGTGATACGTTAGCCTTGAAAGGCTTTTGCCCATTATCGATAGGTTGCCAATAAATGTTGCAGATTGGCCAAGATGTCACGGTGCTGGAGATCGCCAATTACCTTGGCGATAACGCCCTGGAGTCGATGCAGGATGTGCGCATCAAAATCCTCCATGACGACCGCAGCAAGGGCATGGCCTGGCACGCTCACGAAGAAGCGCAGCTGATGTGGGTAACCAGCGGCTGCGCCAGTATGGAAACCTCCGCCGGGCGCTGGCTGGTGCCTGCCGGGCGTATGGGCTGGTTCCCGGGGCGTGAACCTCACCGGGGTCGGATGATAACGCCGGTCACCGGCTTTAGCCTCTATCTGCGTTGTAACTGGCTCGACTACCCGACGGTCTTTGAAGGCTCCGAGCTTTGCCAGGCGCTGCTCAAATCCCTGACGCAAAAGGTGCCGAGCGATGTCAGCCAGCGGCGTCTTGCGGCCCTTGGCGATGAAATCAAGGCGGCCAAGCCGCTGTCGGTTGGCCTGCCGCTGCCCTATTCGGAACGCCTTAAAGCCCTTTGCGAAACCATTGCCACGAGCCCTGCTTTGGCGCCCCCTCTTGAGCTGGCGGCAACCCAGGTTGCGTTATCGCGGCGCAGCTTTTCCCGGCACTTCAAGCAGCAGACCGGCCTGAGTTACGGCCAGTGGCTGCAGCTGGCCCGTATCCATCACAGCCTAGTGCTGCTGGGGGAGGGGGGCAGGGTGAGCGACGCCGCCCTGGCGGTGGGCTACGACACCGTCAGCGCCTTTTGCCAGGTGTTCCGGCAGGTCATGGGGCAAAGCCCTGGCCGCTGGCAGAACCTCAACCAGACGGTTTGACCCATATCCGCGCCTCTTGGCGTTTATTCCTTGGCTTGTCATTCAGGCCTGATAGAAAGACTCTTTGGCTAACAGGATGTATTGCAACATGAATAAACTTTCCCTGAGCTTACTGGCCCTGGCGATGCTAGGGGGCTGTCAGAGTGTGCCGGCCAGCAAACAAACCCCTGCGGCCGAGCAGCAAAGCGTGGTGATGATCTCCCTCGATGGCTTTCGCTGGGACTACATTGAAAAGCACGGCGCGCCCAACCTGGCTGCCATGGCGGCTGATGGCGTCCGCGCCGAGCAAATGCGCCCGGCTTATCCTACCAAAACCTTCCCCAACCACCTGACCCTGGTCACCGGGCTTTACCCGACTCACCACGGTATCGTTGATAACCATTTTTGCGACAAGCAGCGCCAGGAGTGCTATTCCCTTGGCGACGGCGGCAAGGACAGTACCTGGCTTAAAGGCATTCCCCTTTGGAACCTGGCCGAGCTTAATGGCCTGAAGTCTGCCACTTATTTCTGGCCCGAGTCGGACGCCCTTATCGGCGGCATGACCCCCAACTATTACTACCACTACTCGAAGCAGGCCGATTACGAGGAGCGCATTAACCAGATAGTCGACTGGCTGAAGCTGCCCGCCGACCAGCGCCCGCAGTTTGTGGCGGGTTATTTCTCACTGGTGGACACCATGGGCCATCGTTTTGGGCCTGATGCGGCGCAAACCCGGGATGCGGTGAAAAAGGTGGATGCCTTGATAGGTGAGCTTCGTGCCCGTTTGAAAAGTGAAGTGAGCCAGCCGGTGAACCTTATCGTGGTCTCGGACCACGGCATGTCGACGGTTGATCTCGATAAGGCCATTGATTATCGCAAGTTGCCCATCAGCGAAGATTTCAAGGTGGTCAATGCCAGTACCCGGCTGATGCTGTACGCCAAGCCCGGCGTCGATGCCATGGCCATCGCCCGGCAAAAGCAAAAGCTGCTGGGTGATGCGCGCTATCAGTTGCTGTCAAAAGCCGATCTGGCCGAGCGCCATTACACCGACAGCCCCCGTATCGCCGATATTATCCTGGAGACCCAGGCGCCGTTGGTGTTTACCGATAAAGACAAGAAAGACTTTCACGGCATCGGCGGCAATCATGGTTACACCTACACCAAGGATATGGGCGCCCTCTTTGTGGCCGAGGGCCCAGCCTTTAAAAAGGGGATGATGCTGCCGGCTTTTGATAATGTCGATGTTTACCCCACCGTTGCCAAGATCCTCGGGATAAAGCTGTTATCTAAGGTGGATGGTGATGGCCAGGGTATTGCCCCAGGCCTCAATTAACTCCGTACCTATAATCGAAAAACACCGCCAATTGGCGGTGTTTTTTATATGTTTCAGCCATAAAAAAGCCAGCCCGAAGGCTGGCTTTTGCTGTATCGGTACAGGCCTTTATTAGAAGGTGTACTTGATACCGGCTTTGATGCGCCAGGTGGATTCTTCGGCTTCGAAGGTATCCCAGTTGCCGCCGTTATAACCAGAGTTCGGTGCATCGTACTTGTAGCGGCCTTGGCTATCCAGGCCAGCGAAGTCGATGAAGGTCACATCGGTGTACTGCATGGTCTTCACTTGTCCCCAATCCTTGTTGAGCAGGTTAGCCAGGTTCTGGATGGTGAAGTAGAAGATACCTTTCTGACCCTTGGCAAAGCCGGGAACCTCTTGCTGGAATTGGAAGTCCAGGGTGGTTACCCAGGGGCTGGTGCCGGTACCTTTGCCAACGAAGCCACTGCCTACGCCAGCATTAGCGGCGTACTGCATGATTTGCTCATAAGAGAGCGAACTCTCTGGGCTCAGTGCTGGGTCGTTCGGGCCAGTCGGGATATACGGCAGGTAGCTACCAGCATTGTAGAAGCTGCTGTTATCACCTAAGTCACCGTCTTTATACATACCCATGGTGTAGCTGTAATGGGTACCAGAGCGGCGCTGGAAGAACAGGTTAAAGCGAGAAGCGTAGCCTTGGAAGAACTCGTGGGTATAACCCAGAGTCACTTTAAAGCTGTGCTCAACTTCGTAGTCAGCAGTGCCGATCTCTTCCATGTTGCGATCTTTAACGATGTTGTACTGATAGTTAGAGGTCGCAGTAGAAGAGGTACCGGGGTTACCTTCGTCGATGTTTTGGTGGGTATAAGAGGTGTACAGGCTGACACCGCTATCCCAGTCTTTTTGCAGGCTGGTGCTGATGATCCAGGCCTTGCCGTCCTTGTTCTCGTTGGTCAGCTGCAGATCGTAGTGATCGCTGGCTGCAGTAGAGTCACAAGGCTCGTAGATGTTAACGCCAGCGGCGGTTTGGCCGGATACGCAGCGGGAAATGTCTTTCCAGGCGCTGTTATCGGTCATCCACTTACGCATCACTTCAAAGTGCCAGTTGAAGTCATTGCCTACGGACGGAATATCGAAGCGATAGTCGGTTGCAATGCGGGCAACCCAGTCAGAGGGCAGTTTGTAGTTGGGGTCGATGCTGTTGGTAGAACCATCGCCAGCGTGCATGGCGTCGGTTACCGCAGTCGGGATGTTGGTCAGGGTAACGTTGTCCAGGTACTGGTCCGGAGTCACTTCATTACGATCAAACTGCACCAGGGTGTAGCCGTCGTTAGAGAAGGAGTTGGACAGCCAAACGTTGGGGCGGCCACCGGTAAAGCGGCCAACACCACCGTTTACGGTCAGGTCGTCGGTTGCGTACCAGGTCAGAGACACGCGGGGCAGCCAGATATCCAGGCCATCCAGGTTTTCCTGGTTGGAGTAGCCGTAACGGTCATAGAAGTTCTGGTTAAAGGTTGGCTTATCGCTTACGAAGTAACGCTCGTAACGCATACCCAAACCCAGTTCCCATTTATCGGAGAGGTACCAGGTATCTTGCACATAGGCATTACCCATACCCAGGCTGAAGTCGGCGGCAGCGTCATTCGGGTTGTTGGTGTAGGCGTTTTCGTAATAGAAACTGTCTGCTTGTTGGTTCAAGAAGGCATCAATACCACCACCATTTTTGGAGGTACCGAAGGTATAAGAACCCAGAGAGTTTCGAACAAAGATATTGAATACGTCCAGTTTCTGGTACTCGCCACCAAACTTCAGCTGATGGTCGCCAACGCTGTAGTTGAACTTGGCACCCAGTTTGTAGGTTTTGTTGTTCAGCTCGTTGGCGTGGCGGTTGTAGTCAGGACCGAAGTTCAAATCCGCACCAATGGTCTTTGTCGGATCATTCGGATCCGGCACAAGGGTTTTGATGGTGATATCACCGTAAGCCTTGGTTTTCAGGCCGGAGATAGAGTCAACTTTCTTGTAGCTGGCGTAGATCTCACTGGAGAAGTCAGGCGTCCAATCTGCGTACCATTGCAGCTTGTAAACATCCATGTCCTGCTCGTAGTTATACCAGTTGGTATCCAACTGCAGGGTGGTGTCTTTGGTGGTCTGGTTGTTGATGACGTTGCCTTCGGTCTTGTTGTAAGTGAAGGCCAGACGGTGGTCGGCGTTAACGTTCCAGTCCAGTTTAATCAACCAGTTTTTGTTTTTGGTATCCGGAGCTGAATCCCAACCACCGATATCGATGCCGTAGACATCTTTGGCAATTTGGCTAACTTGCGCCAATTGCTCTTCAGTAAAGTTGGCTTCGTTGGCAGCACCAGAGCCTTTAGGGCCCCAGCTCACCTGAGACGGCTCGGTGGACTCTTCATAGGCACCAAAGAAGAACAGCTTGTCTTTGATGATGGGGCCACCCAGGGTCACGCTGTAAGTTTTGCGCTCAAAATCCAGGGGAACGTCTTTGCCGGTGTCCGGGTTCTCGGGAGTACCGGCGAGAGAATCGCTCATGTACTCATAACCAAGAGAGCCGTGGAATTCGTTGGTACCGGATTTGGTGACAGCGTTGATGTGGCCGCCGGTAAAGCCGCCTTCAGAGGCGTCAAAGGGGGCGACTTCAACGGCTACCTGCTCGATGGCATCGATGGAGATCGGCGAGCGCTGAGTCGGGTAACCGTTGTTGTTCAGACCGAAGTCATCGTTGATGGCTACGCCGTCAACAGTGATGGAGTTGTAACGGGGGTTGGAGCCCGCGAAGCTCATCGGAGCGGTGTCGCCCGGCAGCATGTTGGCGTAAGGGTTGTTACGGGCAACTTCTTTGAGGTCGCGGTTAAAAGTAGGCGCACCTTGGATATCATCTTCGCCAAAGACGCTGGAAGAGCCTTTGTTGGAGGTGATTTTCTGGCCGTAAACGGTCAGTTTTTCGGTGTCGTCACCTTCAGCTTTGAGCTGCTCGTTCAGGCGCAGGGTCTGACCCAGCTGCAGAAAAATACCGTCCTGCTGAACGTCTTGGAAGGTGTCAGAGTCAACCACAACCAGGTAAGGACCACCTACCCGCAGGCCGGTAGCACTGTAGGTACCATCGGCTTTGGTCATCACTTCAGTGACGGTGCCGGTGGGCTGGTGCATCAGGATGACTTTGGTGTTAGCGGCGGGTTGGCCTTGCGGGCCGGTGATGGTACCACGGATGGATGAGCTGGTGTCATCCGCGTAAGCCACGGAAGAAGCGCCCAGGGCAAGGCTCAGAGCCAGCGCCAGGCGACTTTTTACGAGTCCCTTGATCATGTCAGTATCCTGTGAAATGAAGGTTTAGAACACGTTTGCGTTGTTGTTGTCTGCTGCAGAAAAGTGCAACGGTTTCCGTTTGTACACGGAGTTTTTGACATTTTTATGTACAGTTGCCTTTTCGGGGAGCAACTGTAACAAAAGAGAAACGGAACTGTCATTAGCATGAATGGTCAAATTGCGATGTTGAGCGGTTCAGAGAAAACGTTGTCTTAGTGCTCTTTTGTCGTCATTTTCGCTAAACGTGCTGCTATTGTGAACGCAAAGGTGGTTATTTGCCCGGCCCGCTGTTAAGGATTGCAACTTTTAATGCCGCTTTAGAAGCATCGGCTTTTTGCAAAAAAAGTGATCAAGCTCTTGATCCTGAATCTCTGGCCAAAGCCATTGCCACCAAGCGCCACCCTCGGCTTCAACAGGTTGCCAATATCATCAAGGCCTTAAGGCCGGATATCCTGCTGCTAAACGAGTTTGATTGGATAGCCGAGCCGCGTTTGGGTATCGAGGCCTTTTGCCGCCATTACCTGGAAAGTGGGGCTAATCCGCTGCAATACCCCTGGTACTTTGTGGGCGAGTCCAACACCGGCCAGCCTATCCCCGGCTTTCCCGGCGAGCGCTTTGGCTTTGGTGCCTACCCAGGCCAATACGGCATGGCGCTGCTGAGCCGCTACCCCATCGAGCAAGCCCATTGCCGGACCTTTCAACACTTTCGCTGGGCTAAGATGCCGGGGGGTATGCGCCCGATGCTGGGAGAAGCCGACTTTTATCCGCAAAAACTGTGGGAAATGCTGCGATTGTCGTCAAAGTCCCATTGGGATCTGCGCGTAGATGTGCAAGGGAAACCACTGCATCTGCTGGCAAGTCACCCTACGCCGCCGGTGTTTGACGGGCCTGAAAAGGCCAACCAAAAACGCAACTTCGATGAAATTCGCTTCTGGGCTGACTACCTGTCGCCGGGGTTGGGGGATCACATTGAGGACGATAGCGGCGTCAAAGGCGGCTTGGTGGGCGAGGCGCCCTTTGTGGTGCTTGGCGATCTCAACGCCGACCCAGACCGTGGCGACAGCCACCCCGGCGCCATTGACCAACTGCTGAGTCATTCCCTTATCGACAGCCGCCACATTCCTATCAGCCAGGCTGGCCTTCGCCGTGGCCACGGCGCCATGACCGCCGATTGGGGGTTAAGGGCAGACTATGTGCTGCCGTCCAAAAGAGGCATTAAGGTGCGCGATAGCGGCGTGTACTGGCCTGAGGCTGGAGAGGGCGGGCGACAGGTGACGGTATCGGACCACCGCCCGGTGTGGCTGGATATCGAGCTGATATGAAAAACGCCGCGAATGCGGCGTTTGTCGTTACTGGATGTCGGCCACCCGTGAGCGCATGTTCGGGTCGGTCTGCACTGCCCTGGCAATAAGGTTGTAGTCCTCAACGCTAAGCCCCGCGTCTTTCACGGCTTCCACCATGTCTTGGTTGGCTTGCTGCTGAATTTGCTGGGCCTGGTCCGGGTTCTCGCTCTTGTTGAGCTTCTCCATGGCACTGTCACGGATGCTGGTAATGGACTTTTGTGCCGTCACAAACTGCTCGAGCTTGGCGTCACTGACATTCACTTGCTGCTGGGCCTTCGGGGCCGGGGTCTGCTGGGCAGCCATCACAGAAGCAGCCGGCAGGGCGGCCAGGGAAGCGGTCAGCATGGCGGTGAGAGTCAACTTACGCATAGTAATCTCCTGTTGGCTTAAATTCTCACTCTGACTAAGGCGAGAACCGTGCCAACCCGCTTAAAAAATCAATAGGTTGCTGTTTTGAATAAAGAAAGTTTGAACCCAAGCCAGCCTTTGCTGGCCTTTGGCGGCTACCCGGTGTGTCCTTATGTCACAGGGCAACGGGAGCGAGTGTGACAAAAAGATACAGCCTGACCTTAACCTGGCGGGTGCTATTGCTGATGTTCTTGCCATTGTGGTTACTAACCGGCGCCTCGGTGGGCATTGGCATGCATTACCTGGGCGACCAACAAACCCGCAAGTTAAAGGACGATCTCAAACTGGTGGCCAGGGCCATTCGGGCGCCCATTGGCGAAGCCATCAACCAGGGCGACATGGACACGGTGCGCCACACCCTGGATGCGGTGTTCAGCCTTGGCCAGATCTACGGCGCCGCCGTCTATGACCGTGAAGGCCAGCGCATCGCCGCCGCTGGCATAGCCAAGCGCGACAATCAAGACAACCCGCTGGCGCTGCATCTGGTGGAAACCGGCCGAGACCGTGACGCCTACCAGCGCCAAGCTGGGCGGCGGGTGTTCTCCCACTTTGTGCCAGTCACCGACACCAGCGGCCAAATCACCGGCCTGGTCGAGGTAACCCGCAAGGCCAGCGATTTCTCAGCGTATTTGGAGCGGCTAACCTACTGGGCCTGGTTGGCTTGGGCTGCCCTTGGCCTTTTAACCCTCACCATCGTGCTGTGGGGGTATCGCCAAACGGTGGGCCGTGAAGTCGGGCGCCTCACCCGGGTGATGGCGGCGGTAGGCGCCGGGCAGCGAGGGCTACGGGCGCCCATGAACGGTGCGCCGGAGTTTCAAACCATCGCTCTGGCCTTTAACCGCATGCTTGATGACATGGCCGGCGCCGAGCTGGCCCTTGCCGAGCACCGCGAGCAGGAAGCGCACCTTAGCCGCTCCCTTGAACGCCAGCAGCGCATGGCCACCTTAGGGCGCTTGGTCAGCGGCATTGCCCATGAGCTGGGGGCGCCCCTTAACGTTATTGATGGCAGGGCTCGCCGCTTGGCTCGTTTTGACGACGAACCTAAAGCTCAAAGAGAGCTGGCTGCCATTCGCAGCCAGGTCGGGCGCCTTACCCGCATCGTGCGCCAACTTCTCGATTTCAGCCGAAGCGGCGCCCAGTTTCGTCCCTTGCCACTCAAAGAGCTGTTAGAGGCGGCGCTCTTGTCGGTGGCCGAAGAGCAGCAAGGCGCCATGCCCAACGTTGAGCTGGATGTGCCCCAAAGCCAGCGGCTGCTGGCCGACGGCCCGCGCCTGGAGCTGGCCCTGGTAAACCTTATTCGCAATGCCTGCCAGGCCCCTTGCAACGAACTGGCTATCCGCTTTGAAGAGGACGAGCACCATTGGCAGCTCATCATCGAGGATGACGGTCCGGGCCTGCCGGCAGACACCGACCCGCAAACCCTGCTCGAGCCCTTTTTCACCACCAAACCCAAAGGGCAGGGCACCGGCCTTGGCCTTGCCATTGCCCAAAACGTGATGACCGACCACGGCGGCGAGCTGGCCTTGGCCGCCTCGGCGAAAGGCGGGCTGCGCCTGACCCTGCATTTTCCCAAGGAGTGCTGATGCAAATTTT
Organism: Gallaecimonas pentaromativorans; assembly: GCF_003751625.1. NCBI lineage: Bacteria > Pseudomonadati > Pseudomonadota > Gammaproteobacteria > Enterobacterales > Gallaecimonadaceae > Gallaecimonas > Gallaecimonas pentaromativorans. The sequence goes on along the minus strand of NZ_RJUL01000017.1, from coordinate 11,213 downwards.
GCTGGTAGAAGACGATTCGGCCCTGGCCGATCTGTTATGTGACGAACTGGAAGCCGAGGGCTACCAAGTCGCAGCCCTGGGTAGCGCCGAGGCAGCCAGCGACTGGCTTGATGGCAACAGCGCCGAACTGGTTATCTCCGATCTGCGCCTGCCCGGGCAAAGCGGCATGAGCCTGCTGCCCAAGGTCAAGGCCCAGCCCCAGGCCCCGGCAATGCTGCTAATTACCGCCTTTGGCACGGTCGACCAGGCGGTGCAGGCTCTTAAGGCCGGGGTCGATGATTTCCTCACCAAGCCTTTTGACATGGACCACTGCCTGCTCACCGTCAATCGCCTCCTTGAGCATCGCCAGCTTCGGGCCAAAGTGGCCGGCAGCGGTTTTCATGGCATGTTGGGCGAGAGCCCAGCCATGCAGCGGCTCTTTAAAAACATCGAGCAGGTGGCAAGGGCTGACGGCCCGGTGCTTATTCTCGGTGAAAGCGGCACCGGCAAAGAGTTGGTGGCAAGGGCCATTCACCGCCAGAGCCCACGCCGCCAGGCGCCTTTTTTAGCGGTCAACTGCGCCGGTATTCCCGGTGAGCTTTTAGAGAGCGAGTTTTTCGGCCACGCCGCTGGCGCCTACACCGGGGCCAGCAAGGCCCGCCAGGGGCTGCTGCGTGAAGCCGACGGCGGCACCTTGCTCCTGGATGAAATAGGCGAAATGCCCCCAGCCTTGCAGGCCAAGCTGCTGCGGGTTTTGCAAGAAGGCACTTTACGGCCGGTGGGCGCCGACAAAGAAGTGGCGGTGGATGTGCGCATCCTGGCTGCTACGCACCGCGACCTTGAACTGCGGGTGGCCCAGGGGGATTTCCGTGAGGATTTGTTCTACCGCCTGGAGACCTTCAGCCTTAAGGTGCCGCCCCTTCGGGAGCGGGGCGACGATATTGCGCTGCTGGCGCGCCACTTTCTTGGCCAGCAGCAAGCGGCCGGCAAAACCCGGGCCCAGCACCTCAGCCCTGCTGCCTGGCAGCGGCTTTTGGGGTACGACTTTCCCGGTAATGTTCGGGAGCTGCAAAATGCCATGGAGCGGGCGGCGGTGTTTTGTGAAGGCGAGGCTATTGCTCCGGCAGACTTACCCGCACGGCTGCAAGGCGCCGCAACGGGTGACGACCAAAGCCTCTTTGACAGCCTCGGCCAGGGGGCGTTGCCGCCCCTTTCCAAGGTGCAGCAGGATTACGTGCATTACGTGCTCGATAAGACCCAGGGCAACAAGGTGCAGGCCGCCGATATTTTAGGCGTGACCCGCCGCACTCTTTATCGCTGGCTGCAGGGCGAGTGACACAAACTCGTGCTAGACTCGCGGCCTTTGTGAATACCCGTTGAGAACCCCCATGGAAAAGACCTTTATTCCCGGTAAAGACGCGGCCCTGGAAGACTCCATTGCCCGTATCGGCGGCGCCATCGAGGCGCTGGGCTTTACCATCGAAGAAGCCCGCTGGTTAAACCCGGCCCCTTATATCTGGTCTGTGCACATCCGCGATAAGGACTGCCCCCAGGTGTTCTCCAACGGCAAAGGTGCCACCCGCGAGGCCTCTTTGGCGTCCGCCTATGGCGAGCTGATTGAGCGCCTGTCCACCCGCTATCTGTGGGCCGATTTTCGCTTAACTGGCGCCCTTAACGAATTTGGCCATGTGCACCAGAGCGACGAGCGTTGGTACGACGTGGACGGTGAGTGGCCCGAAGAACTCTTAGACGAGCATTGCCGCGCCATCTATGACCCGGAAGGCGATCTGGAGCTTTCCGACCTTATCGACCACAACGGCGGCGACTCCGGCAAAGGCGTCTGCGCCCTGCCTTATGTGCGCCAAAGCGACGGCCAAACCGTCTATGTGCCGGTCAACCTTATCGGCAACATCTTTGTGTCCAACGGCATGAGCGCCGGTAACACCCAGGCCGAGGCCCAGGTGCAGGGGCTGTCCGAGATTTTTGAGCGGGCCATCAAAAACCGCATCATCGTCGAAGACATCGCCCTGCCGCTGGTGCCGCAAAGCGTGCTGGACCGCTACCCCCACATCGACGCTGGCATCAAGGCCCTGCAAGCCGAAGGCTTTGGTATCCGCGCTCTGGACGCCTCCCTGGGCGGCCGCTACCCGGTGATGTGCGTGGTGTTGCAGCATCCCAAAGACGGCGGCGTTTACGCCTCCTTCGGTGCCCACCCCAAATTTGGCGTGGCGCTGGAGCGGGCCCTGACCGAACTCCTGCAAGGCCGCGCCCTGGACGAGCTGGAAGGCTTCCCGGCTCCCACCACCGACATGGAGCAGGTCACCGACCCGCACAACCTGGAGCTGCACTTTATCGACAGTTCCGGCTATGTGGGCTGGGGCTTTTTGTCCGACAAGCCCGACGTAGAGTTTGCCGACTGGGACGACCAGCACGACAACGCCTTCGAGCGCCAGGCGCTGATCGATCTGCTCCACGAAGAAGGCCACCAGGTTTATATCAGCGAGCACACCGCCCTTGGCGCCTATGCCTGCCGCATCCTGGTGCCGGGTTTCTCCGACATCTACCCGGCCGACGAGCTGGTGTGGCACAACAACAACCAGGCTCTCGATTTTCGCCCGGTGCTGTTCGATTTGAACGGCGCCACCGAGGAAGACCATCGCGAGCTATTAGAAGCTCTCGACCAATACTCCGTTAATGACCAGCTGCGGGTACTGGAATGGGCTGGCATCGTTGGCGACAAGGGCACCCCTTGGGCGCGCCTGCGTATCGGCGAGCTGCGCCTGTGGCTGCTGCTGGCACTTGGCGAGCAAGAAGAAGCCTACGAGCAACTGGGCTCGGTGCTGGCCTCCGGCCACCTCACCGACGACGAGCGCCAATTGTACCGCGCCATTTTCGCGGTGCTGGAACTGACCGTGGAAGGTAAAGACCTGAGCGATTTCGAACCCAGCCTGGTGAACTACTTCGGCGCCGACAAACTGGCCCTGGCCAAGGGCCTGGTGGCTGGCACTGAGCGCTTCCCTGAGCTTGGCAAGCTGGACCCTGACACTCCTACCCAGGGCCATCGCCGCCTGATGGAGGCGTACGCCAAGGTCCTTAGAGGCCAGCTGCGCTGATACCAAAAAGCCGCCCTCAGGGCGGCTTTTTTAATGGGGGCTGGCGTTAAAGCTGATGCTGGGCACTGCCTCGCCTTTTCGCCTTAGCCGGCAGAAGGTGAGGTCGCCACCGTGGGGCTGCCACTTGAGCCGGAAGTAATTGAGCTTATGGCGCTGGGTGGGGTCTTTTTCCTGGTTGGTGAGGCGCAGCCGGTAGCTGCGATCGTTAAGCTGCTGGTGGCTCAGCTTAATGCCGCTTTCCTGCACCGCCACCCAGTCGGTGTCGTGAAAGGGGTGTGGGCTCTTGATACCCCGGCCCACCAGCGGGGTTAGCGCCAGCAATATTTCGTCCAGGGCCTTTAAGGTCACGTCTTGTTTGAGTACCACTTCGCTGCCCACCTGAATAAGGGCATCGAGTTTATGGCTAAAGCCTTGCAGCGCCTCGAAATACCAATTGGCCATAGACATCGGCGCCCGCGATTCTCCCTGCTCAGCTAAATCCAAACGCAGTTGGGCGCTTGGCCCCAGCATAAAGCTAAAGCCCAGTTCGCTCATTGCCTCCCGTGGCTCGGCATGGGGCTTGTCCGATAAGGCCAGCAGCTTGCTGTAGTGGTAGGAAATGGGGTCGATACAGTTATGCGGCCATTGGGGCGTGGTGGGGTGGAACTGCTGGTGGTAGTGGCTCATCAGCCAGCCAAGGGCTTGCCAGTAGCGCGGCGCAATAATGGGGTAGCGGTGATAAAGGGCATTAGCGCTGACCGGCGCCATGGTAGCGACAGAACCGTAGCGGCCCTGTTTGACCAGAAGGGTATCTGCTTTTGGCATCCTTCACTCCCAAGGTCTTAGAGGCGGTGTTGCTTGGGGCTGGCCTGGCCATGGCCCCATTACCTCACTATGCCCTGCGGGCGGCTTTTTGACCAGCGGCGCCACGCCTTGGGGTTGGGTTAGGGTTTAGCTTGCTGTTGAAGGTAGCGGTCCAGGGCGTTGGCAAAGTCCTGGCGGTCGCTCTGGCTGATGGGCGGCGGCCCGCCGGTTTGAATGCCGCTGGCACGCAAGGTGTCCATAAAATCGCGCATGTTAAGGCGCTGGCGGATGGTGTCGTCGCGGTACAGCTCGCCGCGCGGGTTAAGAGCCTGGGCGCCTTTTTCCATGACTTCGGCGGCCAGTGGGATGTCGGCGGTGACCACCAAATCGCCTTTTTGCACCTCGGCGGCGATATGGTTGTCGGCAATATCAAAGCCCTTGGGCACGGTGATGCTGCGCACCCACTTGCCGGGCGGCACCGCCAATGACTGGTTGGCAACCAGGATTACCTGCGTTTGGGTGCGCTCGGCGGCGCGAAAAAGAATGTCCTTGATAACCCGGGGGCAGGCGTCGGCGTCAACCCAGATGGTCATGGCAGCTCTCGTTGGCAAAACGCCATTCTACCTTTTGCTCCGGCGCTTGGGGGCAGAAGTTACGCGGTGGCTTAAATCCGCACTCGGCCGCTGCCTGTTAAGGCTTCGATAAGCTAGGCCCCTTATAAAAAGGGCTCTTTTAGCGTGTCTTTTTTCCGGCGAATTTTTGCTGCCGCAAAAACTTAAATTTTCCTTAAATTTTGCAAAGTGCTTTTTAAGAAGCGCTTAAGTTGACTGGCATAGCCTTGGCTTGGTTTTTTCAGGGGTCTTGCCATGTTCCGTAAATCGCTCACCTGGGCGGTGCTGTCTGCACTGCTTATCGTTATTGTTGGTAACTTGGTGCTGTACGGCAAAATTGCCGCGCTGCCCATTCCCATTGCCGAGCGGATCGACATGGGCCTGGTGGTGTCCTGGCTGGTTACCGGCGTCATCACGCTGCTGCTGATGCTTTTTACCTTCAAACCCCTGTTTAAACCTGTGGTGTCGGTGCTGTTTTTCATCACTTCCATGGCCACCTATTTCACCTGGAGCTACGGCATTGGTATCGACCAGGACATGATCCGTAACGTCATGGAAACCGATACCGCCGAAGTCTCCGATCTGGTCAGCCCCGCCCTTATTGGTGTGATCCTGGCGGTGGTGGCGCTGCTGGTGTTGTTCTGGCGCTTGCCCCTGACCTACCCCAAAGGCCTGCGCGGCCTGGGTGTACGCGGCATCTGGCTGGTGGCAGCGTTGGTGGCAACGGTTGCCGTGCCCTGGATGCAATATGACCTGCTGGCCGGTACTGTGCGTAACTACCGCGAGCTGCGTCATGACGTCAGCCCCGCCAACTGGATGGTGGGTACCAGCAAGTACGTAGCCAGCCTGACCCGCGCACCGCTCAAGCATCAGCAACTGGGCCTGGATGCCACCCTGGAAAAACCGGTGCGGCCACGGCTGGTCGTGATGGTGGTGGGGGAAACCGCCCGCGCTGATGATTTTGGCCTCAATGGCTCTCGGAACGATACCACCCCTGAACTGGCCAAGGCCGGTGTCGTGAACTTTCCCAAGCTGACGTCCTGCGGCACCGCCACCGCCATCTCCGTGCCTTGTATGTTCTCTTATGAAAACCAGAGCAATTTTGACGTAGAGAAATCCAAATACAGTGACAACGTGCTGGATATCCTGGCTCGAGCCGGGGTCGATGTGGTCTGGCGCGACAACAACTCCGGCTGTAAGGATGTCTGTACCCGGGTGAGCTACCAAACGGTGGAGAGCCTGGAGCAACCCGGCAACTGCAACAAAGAGTGCTTTGATATGGGGCTGCTTTATCAGCTCGACAAAGTGCTACCGCCTAAGCCTCGTGACGTGCTCATTGTGCTGCACATGATGGGCAGCCATGGCCCGGCCTATTACAAGCGTTATCCGCCGGAATTTGAGCGTTTCAAGCCCGTTTGCAAAAGTAACGAGCCTAAGGATTGTAGCCAGGAAGCGCTCACTAATACCTACGACAACTCTATTCTCTACTCCGACCATGTGCTGGCGCAGTTGATTGGCTTTTTGAAAACCGTCAAAGGCTATGACACCGGCATGCTGTACCTGTCTGACCACGGCGAGTCCCTTGGCGAATACGGCATCTACCTGCACGGCGCGCCGCGCTGGATGGCGCCGCCCCAGCAGACCCATATTCCCGGTATCACCTGGCTATCCGCCGGCCTGCAGCAGCAACTGGGAGTGGACGAACAGTGCCTGCAAAAACGGGCCGACATGCCCCACTCCCAGGACGATATCTTCCACTCCTTGCTGGGGATCATGGGCGTAAAAACCAAGCTTTACCAAAACGCCAATGACTGGTACAGCAGCTGCCCCGGCTTGCAACTGGCGGGAACGTCGCAACAACAAAAACCGCTGGAACAGTAAAATAAGAGACAAAAAAGGGCTCACCGAGGTGAGCCCTTTTTTATGGCTGAAATTCAGGCCTTGCTGCGCGCCACAAAGTGGGAAAGCTGGCCAGCCAACATCTCTTTGAAGGGGCCCGCTTTAAGGCTGCCGTCGGCATCAAAGGCCTCGTGGCCGGCGGGGATGGCCAGTTGGTCAGGCATCACCAGCACGCCGATATTACCCAGCAGCATCCGCAGCATCACCAGGCCACGAAGGCCGCCAAGGCCACCCGGGCTGGTGGCCAGCAACTGCGCGGTCTTGCCGTGAAAGGCGACAAGGCCGGGCACGGCACCGTCGGGGCGGGACATCCAGTCGATGGTGTTTTTCAGCAAAGGACTGAAGGCCGAGTTGTATTCGGGGGAGGCGATACAAAAGCCGTCATGGCCAGCAAAAAGGTCGCGCAGCGCCTTGGCATTGGCCGGGATCCCGTCAGTGGCTTCCAAGTCGCCGTCATAAAGAGGCATGGGGTAGTCTGCGAGGTCTACCAGGGTAACGTCGGCGCCATGCTGGTCAGCGACTTTGGCGGCATAGGCGGCGAGCTTTTTATTGAGAGAGTCTTTCCTGGCGGAACCGGCCAGGAACACGAGCTTGGGTCTAGTCATGGGAAATCCTTATTGCGAGCGTGGTTTGGGAGTGACTGGCCTCAGTGTTATCAACTGAGCGCGGCGCCGCAACGACCCGGCCGTTTAATTGCAGAGTTTCAGTGTTTCGGTATGGTCGACGCTACCGACCCACAGCCAGGCAACCACCAGCAATAGCGCACTTTTAAGTAGGTCGGCGCCGGTGGCGGTGAGCCAGCAGTACATCAGGGCGTCATCGAAGGTGGCGAGAAAATGTAGCTTGATAAGGAGCGCCAGGCTGATGGCAAAGGCGCCCCAAAGGCGGCTGGCGGGTATCAGGAATAGGGCGGCGGCCAGCAGATCCCAGACCCCGGCCAGGGCGGCGACGCCTTTCGAGCCAAGCAAGGTGTCCAGCCAGCGGGTGAGCGGCGAGCTTTGTACCAGCATCGCCAAATCTGTGGCCTGAGCCTGGGTAAAATTCATGGCGCCAAGCCAGACAAACACCAGCGCCAGCCCCGCCATGCCCAGCCATTTGCTTTGCTGGCGATAGCCCAGCAGCCAAAGGGGCAGGGCGCATACCGCCAGTTGTTTGATAAGGGTTTGCCCGGCACCGATGGCGGGAAAGCCGCCGCTACTTTGCATCCACACCGGGTAGCAAAAGAGTGCCAGCATCGGCGCGGCTAGCACCAGCAACAACGGCCAAAGTGCCTGGCGGTATCGCGGGGTAAGCAGCCAGATGGCCAGCAGCAGTTGTAGCCCGGCCCAGCCCATAGGCAGCCAGTCAGGGAACATCAATGGCCCCCTGGTCATCAGGAAATTAAGGTTCATGCCCTTGGACATCAGGGTAGAGAGCCCCTGCCAGGTCAGAAACAGCACCAGTACTGCTCGAATAAGTAACGCCATCGCTCACCTTCCACTTCAGCCCCTTGTAAGACCTTGCCGCAGGCGGCTTTCTTTCAGTTAAGCGAAGGGATTTGTTCGTTTTTTTAAAGTGGCGTCTAAGCTTGTGCTGTGTTGCCATTGGGGCAGATAAAGAATGGAGGTGAGTGATGGGAGTTCTGGTCAACGGCCAATGGCAGGACAAGTGGTACGACACCCAAAAAAGCGGTGGCGAGTTCAAGCGTGAAGCGGCGCAGCTGCGTAACTGGGTAACCGCAGACGGCAGCCCCGGCCCCAGCGGTGACGGCGGCTTTGCTGCCGAAAGTGGCCGCTATCATCTGTATGTGTCCCTGGCCTGCCCCTGGGCCCACCGCACCCTGATTTTTCGCAAGTTAAAGGGCCTTGAGAGCCATATTCCGGTGTCGGTGGTGAGCTACCTGATGCTCGAAGACGGCTGGACTTTTGATAAAGATACCGGCTCCAGCGGCGATGCGCTCTTTGACCAATCCTTCCTGCACCAGCTCTACACCCGCAACAAGGCCGACTACTCGGGGCGGGTAACGGTGCCGGTGTTGTGGGACACCCACAGCAACCGCATCGTCTCCAATGAATCGGCGGAAATTATCCGCATGTTCAACAGCGCCTTTAACGAACTGACCGGTAACGAGCGTGATTTCTACCCCGAGGCCCTGGCCGGGGAGATAGACGACATCAACGCCATTGTTTACGACAACATCAATAACGGCGTTTACAAGGCCGGTTTTGCCACCAGTCAAGAGGCCTACGAAGCGGCCTATGACAATGTCTTTGCCACCCTCGACGCGTTGGAAGACCGCCTGGCGCGCCAGCGCTACCTGGTGGGCAAGCACCTGACCGAGGCGGACTGGCGGCTCTTTACCAGCCTTATCCGTTTTGACGCGGTCTACCACGGCCACTTTAAGTGCAACCGCCAAAAGCTCAGCGAATTCCCGCACCTGTTTGAGTACGTTAAAGAGCTCTACCAGTACCCCGGCATCAGCGAGACCGTGGATTTCACCCACATCAAGGGGCACTACTACGGCTCGCACCGCACCATCAACCCCACAGCTGTGGTGCCCAAGGGGCCGGATCTTGACTGGCTCATACCCCATCAGCGCGAAGGGGTATGAAAAAGCCCGGCTTAGCCGGGCTTTTTTGTCAGCCGATGGCCACCGGCTCCTCGGCATAGCGCACCCGGTGCACTCTCGGGGTGGCCAGCAAAAAACCCAGGGTCAGAGGGCCAACCCGGCCCAGGAACATCATCACCATGATCACCGCTTTACCCGTGGCGCTGAGCTCAGGGGTAATGCCTCGGGTCAGCCCCACTGTGCCAAAGGCCGACACCACCTCGAAGCACAGGTCTAAAAAGGGTTTGTCGTGGTCGCTGATGGCCAGCACAAACACCGCCAGGAAGATAAGCATCAGGCTTAGCAGGGTGACTGCCAACGCTTTAAACACCGATACCGCCGGCACTGCCCGGTTCAAAAGCTTGGTTTGGGGGCGGCGCAGCAAAAAGGCGCGGGTGGCGGCCAGCAATACCGCAAAGGTGGTGACCTTAATACCGGAGGCGGTTGAGCCGGGGCCGGCGCCAATCAGCATCAGCAGCAAAAACAGCATCACCGCAGCCGGGGTCATGGCGCTCATGTCGATGGTGTTAAAGCCGGCGGTGCGGGCGGTAACCGATTGAAACCAGGCTGCCCATAGCTTGCCGCCGGTGCTTAGGTGCCCAAGGGTGGCGGGGTTGTGCCACTCAATCAGTAAAAAGAGCGCCATGCCCCCCAGCGCCAGCATCAAGGTGCCCAGCAGCATCACCCGCGAGTGCAGGCTCAGGCGGTTGTAGCTGCGCTTTTGCGCCAGTTCCGACACCACCGCAAAGCCGATGCCGCCGGTCATGAACAAGGCGGTGATAATGAGGTTCACCGGGCCCGAGTCTACATACTGGCTGAGGCTGTCGGACGACAGCGCAAAACCGGCGTTGTTAAAGGCCGAAATGGTGTAGAAGAGCGCATGCCACAGGCCCTTGTGCCAGCCCATCTGCGGCACCCAGCACAGCGCCAGCAGCACAATGCCAAGGCCTTCGGCTATCAGTACGAACCTGGCTAGGTGGCGCACCAACCGCATCACGTCACTTAGCTGGGTTTGGTTGAGGCTTTCCTTGACCAAAAACTGGTGGCTGAACGAGACCCGCCCGGCGAGCAAAAGCAGTACCAGCACTCCAAAGGTCATAAACCCCAGGCCGCCAAGCTGGATAAGCAGCAGCAATATCCCTTGGCCCAGATAGGTAAAGTGGGTAGCGGTATCCACCACTCCAAGGCCGGTCACGGTAACCGCCGAGGTGGCGGTAAAGAGCGCATCCCCCACCGACAGTGGCCCAACCCGCGACCAGGGCAACAGCAGCAGCGCTGCCCCCAACAGGATCAGCACGAAAAAACCGCCGGCCAGCACCATCGGCGGGCTGGCGGCCAGGCTCTTCTGGTTTTGCCATTGCCGTGGGCGAATGGTCTGGTGCCACTGTTTCATAGGGTTTTCGACAAGGCTTGCAGGGCGGGCAGTTTACCCAGCAGCACCAGGATGTCGCCTTTGGCAAGGGCCAGCGAATCGGGCGGCGTTTTTATGAGATCGGTGCCGCGCTTATGGGCCACCAGCGCCACCTCGTTGTCGTTCAAGGCCAAGTCAGCCACGGTTTTATCGTCCAACGCTTCTGAGGCTTCCACTTCGACGATAAAGCTCTCGTTGCCAAGGGCGATGTAATCCTGCACCGCCGGGTAGTTCAGGCTCTGGGCTACCCGCAGGCCCATTTCATACTCGGGGTGGACTATCCGGTCGGCCCCCAGCTTGGCAACAATTTTATGGTGCGCCGGGTTCAGGGCCTTTACCCACACTTGCTTAACCTTGAGGGTTTTTAAATGCAGGGTGCAAAGAATGGAGGATTGGATGTCTTCGCCGATGGCTACCACTACCGCGTCGCAGTGGCCAAGGCCCAGCTCGGCTAGGGCGCTTTCGTCGGTGGCATCGACTACCAATGCCTGGGTAAGCTGCGGTGCGAGCTGGTTGACGACCTTTTGATCGCTGTCCAGGCCCAGTACTTCGTGGCCCTGGCGCATGAGTTCAAGGGCGATGGTCTGGCCAAATTGGCCCAAGCCGATAACGGCAAACTGACGGTGCATAGACTTCCCTGACGCTTTCAATTTGAGGCCCATTATGCCCAATATTGTGATGGGCCTGAACCTTGCAGTTAACGGCGGGTTCAAGGCAGGGCGCTAAATAACTGATCCTAATTGTGCTCCACCTTGCGGATACCATGACCACTGCCAGGAAAGGGTGAAACGGTCTCCATGAAGTGACGAACCCTGCCCAATAATTGCCAC
>NZ_RJUL01000016.1 GCF_003751625.1 Gallaecimonas pentaromativorans | reverse complement strand
CACACTAAACTTCGTTTTTTAAGCCTTTCGACTCAATCCCCGAAGCGAGCCGCCATTCTACTCACTTATCTTTATCGGTCAAGGCCTTTTTAAGCTCTGCTTTCAAGTCCTTCACCGCGCTTTCCCTTGGCGACGAGGCGGCATTATAGGGATCTTGTTTCAGATCACAAGATCTTTTTTTAGGGCTCGCAGGAAAAACTAAATAAGGCTAAAACATAAGCAAACTATCTCTGATTAATGCAGTCTGAAGATAGGTAAAGAATAAGAAAGTCATATAGAGAGGGGTCTATGCGTCTGGTAGCAAACTACTGCGTACTGCTAGCTACATTGAGCTTGTGCAGCTTGCCGGCACTTGCTGGTCAGGCTTCCCTTCATGATCTGCTGGAAAATCAGGTTGCCCAAAACAACTCTGTACCAAAGGCAGTGAGCATTCTGGTACAGAATTACCCGAATGCTTCGGAAGTCATCCTGAATGAAGCGTACCGTAGCTACCCCGATGCCATACCTAAGATCATCAGTGGTATTGCGCAGCAACAACCTGGGTTGTTGTCCCTTGCAGTCGACCAGGCACTAAAACTTCCTGGAGTCGATACGGACGCAGTGGTCCAAGCGGCTATCCATGCCGATCCTGCCTGTTCAGATGTGGTCGTCAATTCTGCTGTTAATGATGAGCCAGCCAGATTCAGCCAGATCATGACCGTGGCACTTTCTACCGAACCTTTGGCTGTAGACAGTATTGTGCAGGTAACAGCCGAGCAGCACCCTGACCATATTAATGAGCTATTAGCACTGGTGAAAAAGCTGGTGCCCGATCAGGCTGATGAAGCAATTGCCACTGTAAAAGCCATGTTTGCACTCAAGAAAGAAGATGATGTCTCTGCGCAGCAAGGGGCGCGTCAGCCCTGAAGAAAAAACGCCAATAAAAAAGCCGAGGCATTTGCCTCGGCTTTTTTACAGGTCTGCAGCTTACTCGGCAGCGGCTTCTTCAGCAGCTACGGCAGCAACAGGACGATCAACCAGTTCTACGAATGCCATGGGGGCGTTATCGCCGGCACGGAAACCGCACTTCAGAATGCGCAGGTAACCGCCGGGGCGATCTTGGTAACGCGGACCCAGTTCGTTGAACAGTTTACCCACAACTTCTTTATCACGAGTGCGGGCAAAGGCCAGACGACGGTTAGCAACGCTGTCGATCTTGGCCAGGGTGATCAACGGCTCAACAACGCGACGCAGTTCCTTCGCCTTCGGCACGGTAGTCTTGATAACTTCATGACGAACCAGTGAACTGGCCATGTTACGGAACATGGCCTGGCGATGGCTGCTGTTGCGATTTAGTTGACGACCACTCTTACGATGGCGCATGGGAGTTTCCTTTTAACTAAATCAGTTGAACACGTAACCCAGATTAATCTCTGTCGACCAGACTGGCAGGTGGCCAGTTCTCGAGGCGCATGCCCAGAGAAAGACCACGAGATGCCAATACGTCTTTGATTTCGGTCAGAGACTTCTTACCCAGGTTAGGCGTTTTGAGGAGCTCTACCTCGGTACGCTGTACCAGGTCACCGATGTAGTGGATGGCTTCTGCTTTGAGGCAGTTAGCCGAACGCACGGTCAGCTCCAAATCATCAACAGGACGCAGCAGGATCGGATCGAACTCCGGCTTCTCTTCTTTCTGTTCCGGCTCGCTCATGTCACGCAGCTCGACGAAGGCTTCCAGTTGCTCGGCCATAATGGTGGCAGCACGACGGATAGCTTCCTCGGGATCGATGGTACCGTTGGTTTCCATGTCGATAACGAGTTTGTCGAGGTCAGTGCGTTGTTCAACACGAGCACGTTCCACGTTGTAAGCAATACGCTCAACGGGAGAGAAACCGGCGTCGACCAGCAGGCGGCCCACAGGACGGTCATCCTCTTCCAGAGTCAGACGAGAAGAAGCAGGTACGTAACCGCGACCCATCTCTACTTTGATGCGCATGGAAATTTCCGCGTCGCCAGTCAAAGTGCAGATGTGGTGCTCGGGGTTCATGATTTCCACATCACCGTCAGTAGTGATGTCTGCCGCAACGACAGCGCCAGCGCCACTCTTGGTGAGTGTCAGCATGGCTTCGTTTTTACCGTGCAGCTTCACAGCCAGGCCTTTCAGGTTCAGAAGGATCTCAATAACATCCTCTTGAACACCTTCTTTGCTGGAGTACTCGTGCAGTACGCCATCAATTTCCACTTCCGTTACGGCACAGCCGGGCATGGAAGACAGGAGAATGCGGCGTAGCGCATTGCCAAGTGTGTGGCCGAAACCGCGTTCAAGCGGCTCCAGGGTCACTTTGGCTCGAGTCGGGCTGAGGCTTTCAATGTCCACCAGCCGCGGCTTGAGAAAATCAGTAACAGAACCCTGCATATAGTCCTCTCTAGTGCGTTAAGCTTTACTTGGAGTAAAGCTCGACGATCAGCTGTTCGTTGATGTCGGCGGACAGATCAGTACGCTCAGGAAGACGCTTGTAGGTGCCTTCCATCTTGTCTTTGTCAACTTCCAGCCAGGTCGGCTTTTCACGCTGTTCAGCCAGTTCCAGAGCTGCTTTGATGCGAGCCTGTTTCTTGGCCTTCTCACGGATGGAGACGACGTCATTGACGGAGACCTGGAAGGAGGCAACGTTTACTACTTTGCCATTAACCAGGACCGCTTTGTGGCTCACCAACTGGCGAGATTCAGCGCGAGTAGCACCGAAACCCATGCGGTAAACCACGTTATCAAGACGGCCTTCCAGCAGTTGCAACAGGTTTGCACCGGTGTTGCCTTTCAGGCGGGCGGCCTCTTTGTAGTAGTTACGGAATTGCTTTTCCAGTACGCCGTAGATACGACGAACTTTTTGCTTCTCGCGCAGCTGTACACCGTAGTCAGACAAGCGGGGCTTACGGGCACCGTGTTGACCAGGGGCTTGCTCGAGTTTGCATTTGGAATCAATCGCGCGTACGCCGCTTTTCAGGAACAGATCAGTACCTTCGCGGCGGCTGAGCTTGAGCTTAGGACCCAAATATCTTGCCATGTTCTTTCTCCACTATCCTCTAGAAGCGAATTACACGCGACGCTTCTTGGGCGGACGACAACCGTTGTGCGGGATCGGCGTGACGTCGGTGATGTTGGTGATCCGGAAACCGGCAGCATTCAAAGCGCGGATTGCGGATTCACGGCCCGGACCGGGACCTTTTACATTCACTTCCAGGTTTTTCACACCGTACTCAGCAGCAACTACACCAGCACGCTCAGCAGCAACCTGCGCAGCGAAAGGAGTAGACTTACGAGAGCCACGGAAACCAGAGCCACCTGCGGTAGCCCAGGACAGGGCGTTGCCCTGACGGTCAGTGATAGTCACGATAGTGTTGTTGAAAGAAGCATGTACGTGGGCAATACCATCAACCACTTGCTTCTTAACGCGCTTACGTGCGCGAGTCGGAGTTTTAGCCATCGTTTACCTTCCCAAATTATTTCTTGATCGGCTTACGAGGACCCTTACGGGTACGCGCATTGGTTTTGGTGCGCTGACCACGTACGGGCAGACCGCGACGGTGGCGCAGGCCACGGAAGCAACCCAGGTCCATCAGACGTTTGATAGACAGGGTGACTTCACGGCGCAGATCACCTTCAACGGTGTACTTACCGACTTCGTCACGAAGTTTGTCAATTTGCGCTTCATCCAACTCGCGGATTTTCACGCTTTCTTCGATACCAGCGGCGGCACAAATGGCCTTAGCGCGGGTACGACCGACGCCAAAAATGGCAGTCAGTGCGATCACAGCATGTTTATGATCAGGAATGTTAATGCCGGCTATACGGGCCATCAACTGCACTCCTAAAGTAGTGGCTATCTGCGGAAAGCCCGTAAGGATACCCAACAGAAAGCCTGTTTTCAATTAAGCTGACCAGCTATTTGCTGGTCAGCCCCGGATTAGCCTTGCCGTTGCTTGTGCTTCGGCTCAGTGCAAATCACGCGAACCACGCCGTGGCGCTTGATGATTTTGCAGTTGCGGCAAATTTTCTTAACGGATGCACGAACTTTCATTGCTTACTCCGTATGTTCAACGACACCAAAGGCCAGGCTTATCGCCCGTAGCCCTTGAGGTTCGCCTTCTTCATGACCGACTCATACTGATGGGTCATCAGATGAGTCTGCACTTGCGCCATAAAGTCCATAATCACGACGACGATAATGAGCAGTGAGGTACCACCGAAGTAGAACTGCACATTAAAGGCCACCATCATGAACTCAGGGATCAGACACACCAAGGTGATGTAGATCGCACCGGCCAGAGTGAGGCGAGTCATCACTTTGTCGATATAACGAGCAGTTTGCTCGCCTGGGCGAATGCCCGGAATAAAGGCACCGCTCTTCTTCAGGTTTTCAGCTGTTTCACGCGGGTTGAATACCAGCCCGGTGTAGAAGAAACAGAAGAAGATGATGGCTGCTGAATACAGCATCACGTACAACGGCTGACCTGGTGACAGCGACAGTGCAATATCCTGAAGCCAGGACAGTGACTGGTTCTGACCGAACCATTGAGCCACAGTGCCCGGGAACAGAATAATGGAGCTGGCGAAGATCGGCGGGATAACCCCAGCCATGTTGATCTTCAGCGGCAGATGCGTGCTTTGCGCTGCAAAGACGCGACGGCCTTGCTGACGTTTGGCATAGTTGACGACGATGCGGCGCTGGCCGCGTTCAACGAAAACAACACCAAATGTGACAGCAACAACTACAACTGCAATCAGGATCGCTACCAGGAAATTCAAATCCCCTTGACGCGCCTGCTCTATTGTCTTGCCGATCGCCGGGGCCAGGCCCGCGACGATACCGGAAAAGATCAGAATGGAGATACCGTTGCCGATACCCCGTTCAGTGATCTGCTCACCCAGCCACATCAGGAACATGGTACCGGTCACCAGGCTGACTACTGCAGTGAAGTAGAAAGCAGGGCCTGGGTCCAGCACAAGGCCGTTAACCAGGTTAGGGAGACCGGTTGCGATCCCAAAGGACTGGACAATCGCCAGCGCTAATGTACCCCAGCGTGTGTACTGGCTGATTTTGCGGCGGCCTGCTTCACCTTCCTTTTTCAGTTCGGCGAGTGCAGGGTGCACCACGGTCAGCAGCTGCACGATGATCGATGCCGAAATGTACGGCATGATCCCCAGTGCAAACACGGAGGCACGGGACAAGGCACCACCGCTGAACATGTTAAACATGGCAACGATGGTGTCTTTTTGCTGTGCAAACAGATCGGCAAGAACAGCAGCGTCAATACCAGGAATGGGGACGAAGGAGCCGGCCCGGAAAACGATAATCGCCCCGAGCACGAACAGCAGTCGGCGTTTAAGTTCCGACAGCCCGCCTTGTGCCTTTTGAGTATCCAGTCCTGGTTTAGCCATTGCCTATTATTCCTCGACCTTTCCGCCAGCGGCTTCAATGGCAGCACGGGCACCTTTGGTGACGCGCAGACCACGTACAGTCACAGGACGCTCGATGGCGCCGGACAGTACAACCTTGGCGAATTCAATGTTACGGGTGATGACGTTAGCGTCTTTCAGGCTGTTCAGATCAACCACATCACCTTCTACCTTGGCCAGCTCGGACAGGCGCACTTCAGAAGTCACCAGGGACTTACGAGAAGTGAAGCCGAACTTCGGCAGACGGCGTTGCAGCGGCATTTGACCGCCTTCAAAACCGGCACGTACTTTACCACCACTGCGGCTCTTTTGACCTTTGTGGCCACGGCCACCGGTTTTACCCAGGCCAGAACCGATACCACGGCCAACACGCTTAGGTGCGGACTTGGAACCAGCGGCGGGGGACAGGGTATTCAGTTTCATCCGATTAGCCCTCCACCTTCACCATGTAATAGACCTGGTTGATCATGCCACGTACTGCCGGAGTATCTTCCAGCTCTACAGTGTGGTTGATCTTACGCAGGCCCAGACCGCGCAGCGTGGCCTTATGCTTAGGCAAACGGCCAATAGCGCTGCGAGTTTGAGTCACTTTTACAGTTTTGTTAGCCATAGTGATTACCCCAGAATTTCTTCAACGGTGAGACCACGTTTGGCCGCTACGGCTTCCGGTGACTTAACGTCTACCAGGGCACCGATGGTTGCACGAACCACGTTGATCGGGTTGGTGGAACCATAGGCCTTGGACAGTACGTTGTGTACGCCAGCAACTTCCAGCACGGCGCGCATGGCACCGCCGGCGATGATACCAGTACCCTCAGAGGCAGGCTGCATGTACACCTGGGAGCCGGAATGACGGCCCTTAACAGGGTGATGCAGGGTGGTGCCGTTCAGAGAGACGGTAACCATGTTGCGGCGAGCTTGTTCCATTGCCTTTTGAATGGCAGCAGGAACTTCACGGGCTTTACCGTAACCAAAACCGATGCGACCGTTGCCGTCGCCCACTACAGTCAATGCAGTGAAGCTGAAGATACGGCCGCCCTTAACTACTTTAGAAACACGGTTAACACTGATCAGCTTTTCGATCAGGTCACCGGCTTGCTTTTCTACGTTCGCCATGACTGCTCCTTAGAACTTCAGGCCGGCTTCACGGGCAGCGTCCGCCAGGGCAGCTACACGACCGTGATATTTAAAACCGGAACGATCGAATGCAACGGTGCTCACGCCTTTTTCAAGAGCGCGCTCGGCGATGGCTTTACCCACTGCTTTGGCAGCATCGATGTTGCCGGAGTATTTCACTTGCTCGGCCAGTGCTTTCTCCAGAGTGGAGGCAGAGGCGATCACTTCAGAACCGTTGGCTGCGATCAGCTGCGCGTAAATGTGGCGCGGTGTACGGTGAACCACCAGACGATTCGCACCCAGCTCTTTAATCTGCTTGCGTACGCGCAGAGCGCGACGAAGACGAGATGCTTTCTTGTCCATAGTGTTACCTTACTTCTTCTTAGCCTCTTTACGCAGAACAGTTTCGTCAGCGTAGCGAACACCTTTGCCTTTGTAGGGCTCGGGCGGACGGTAGCCGCGAACGTTGGCAGCAACTTGGCCGACCAACTGTTTGTCTGCGCCTTTGATAACCACTTCAGTTTGGCTCGGGCACTCGGCAGTGATGCCTTGCGGCAGTTCATGCTCTACCGGGTGAGAGAAGCCCAGGGCCAGGTTCAACTTGGAACCTTGTACCTGCACTTTGTAACCCACGCCAATCAGTTGCAGCTTACGGCTGAAGCCCTCAGTAACACCGATGACCATGTTATTGATCAGGGCGCGGGCAGTGCCGGCCTGAGCAATTTCAGTAGCACCGTCTTTCAGGCTAACTTTCAGCTGGTTGTCTTCTTGGTTCACGGTCACAGCGTTGTTCAGAACGCGGCTGAGAGTACCGTTTTTACCCTTAACTGTGATTTCCTGGCCGTCGAATTTAATTTCGACACCGGCAGGAATGGTCACAGGTGCTTTAGCGACACGAGACATTGTTCTACCCCCTTACGCTACGTAGCAGATGATTTCGCCACCCATGCCGGCTTTACGCGCAGCACGGTCGCTCATCACGCCCTTGGACGTAGAGACGATAGCAACGCCCAGACCACCCATTACTTTCGGCAGCTCATCTTTTTTCTTATAGATGCGCAGACCAGGGCGGGAAACGCGTTGAATGCTCTCGACAACCGGCTTGCCCTCGAAATACTTCAGGGTCACTTCCAGCTCGGGCTTGACGTCGCCAGAAACTTGATAACCGGCGATATAACCTTCTTTCTTCAGCGTCTCGGCGATAGCCACCTTCAGCTTGGAAGAAGGCATGATGACCGCAACCTTGCGGGCCTGTTGGCCGTTGCGGATGCGAGTCAGCATGTCAGCGATAGGATCTTGCATGCTCATAATGCTTCACTCCCGTAAGTGGCTTACCAGCTGGCCTTTTTGAGGCCAGGAATTTCACCGCGCATCGCAGCTTCACGCACCTTGATACGGCTCAGGCCGAACTTGCGCAGGAAGGCGTGCGGACGACCAGTCACACGGCAGCGGTTACGCTGACGACTGCGGCTGGAATCACGCGGCAGGGATTGCAGTTTGAGCACGGCGTCCCAACGCTCTTCGTCAGAGCTGTTGACGCTGCTGATGGTAGCTTTCAGAGTCGCACGTTTTTCAGCAAACTGAGCTACCAGCTTGGCGCGCTTGGCCTCGCGGGCCTTCATTGATTGCTTTGCCATAACCCTAATTCCTTACTTTTTGAACGGGAAGTTAAAGGCAGCCAGCAGAGCACGACCTTCCTCGTCATTCTTCGCGCTGGTGGTGATGGTGATATCCAGACCACGTACGCGATCGACTTTGTCGTAGTCGATTTCAGGGAAGATGATTTGCTCGCGAACACCCATGCTGTAGTTGCCACGACCGTCGAAAGATTTCGGGTTGAGGCCACGGAAGTCACGGATACGGGGGATAGAAATCGAGACCAGACGCTCGAAGAACTCCCACATACGTTCGCCACGCAGGGTTACTTTGCAACCAATGGGGTAACCTTCACGGATTTTGAAGCCCGCCACGGATTTACGCGCTTTGGTGATGAGCGGCTTCTGACCGGAAATGGCTGCCAGATCGGCAGAGGCATTATCCAGCAGCTTTTTATCAGCCACAGCTTCACCTACACCCATGTTAAGGGTGATTTTCTCAATCCGAGGGACTTGCATGACTGTCTTGTAGCCGAACTCGGTAACGAGCCCAGGCACTACAGTCTCTTTGTAGAAATCATGCAGTTTCGCCATCGTTTACTCCAAAAATCAGTTGATGACTTCGTTATTGGATTTGAAGAAACGGACCTTTTGGCCTTCTTCAAAACGGAAACCGACACGGTCAGCCTTGCCAGTTTTGGGGTTGTAGATGGCTACGTTGGAAACCTGAATAGGGGCTTCTTTTTCAACAATGCCACCCTGAACACCCAGGTAGGGGTTGGGCTTTTGGTGTTTTTTGATGACGTTTACGCCTTCAACGATCAGCTTGCCGGTAGCCAGGACCTTGGTGACTTTGCCACGCTTGCCCTTGTCTTTGCCGGTCAGCACGATCACTTCATCGTCACGACGAATTTTCGCTGCCATTGGGATACTCCTTACAGTACTTCCGGCGCCAGAGAGATGATCTTCATGAACTTCTCAGAACGCAGTTCACGAGTCACCGGGCCGAAGATACGGGTGCCAATGGGTTCCTGCTTAGCATTAAGCAGTACCGCAGCGTTACGATCGAAACGGATCAGTGACCCGTCAGGACGACGCACACCTTTCTTGGTACGCACTACCACCGCGTTAACCACATCACCTTTTTTCACTTTACCGCGCGGAATCGCTTCCTTAACGGTAACTTTGATGATGTCGCCAACAGCGGCATAACGGCGGTGCGAACCACCCAGAACCTTAATACACATTACGCTGCGAGCGCCGCTGTTATCAGCAACGTCGAGCATACTTTGCATTTGGATCATGTTAGTGCTCCGCTAAAAAATAACTACGGCCCAGAATTGGGCCACCTTTGGCTGCCTATAGCAAAGGCGCGACAGTTTAACACCATCACTTTGCAATGGGTAGCGCTAAGGCTAATAAAAATACAATGACCCCGTTGCCGGGGTCATTGCGGTTTTGCGCGAGCCTTGGCGATTAAACCTTGGCCGGACGCTCAACAATTTGTACCAGAGTCCAAGACTTGGTCTTGGACAGCGGGCGACATTCGCGAATAGTCACGACGTCACCAGCTTGGCACTCGTTGTTCTCGTCATGCACGTGCAGCTTGGTGGTACGCTTGATGAACTTACCGTAGATCGGGTGCTTCACAAAGCGCTCGATAGCAACAGTGATGGACTTGTCCATCTTGTCACTGACCACGCGGCCCTGCAGCGTACGAACAGTCTTCTCAGTCATTACGCACCTGCCTTCTCGTTGAGAACAGTCTTCACGCGTGCAATATTGCGACGCACTTTCTTGAGCTCGTGAGACTGTGACAGCTGACCAGTTGCTGACTGCATGCGCAGGTTGAATTGCTCACGCAGCAGATTGATCAGCTCAGCGTTCAGCTCTTCAACGCTCTTGTTACGAAGATCAGTCGCTTTCATTACAGTACCGTCCGAATCACAAAGGTGGTCTTAAACGGCAGTTTGGCGGCCGCCAGGGCGAACGCTTCACGTGCCAGCTCTTCGGAGACACCGTCCATTTCATACAGGACTTTGCCGGGTTTGATTTCGGCGACCCAATATTCAACGGAGCCTTTACCTTTACCCATCCGCACTTCCAGAGGCTTCTCGGAGATCGGCTTATCGGGGAATACCCGGATCCAGATCTTACCTTGACGCTTGACGTGACGGGTCATGGCACGACGGGCAGCTTCAATTTGACGAGCAGTCATGCGACCACGGCCAATGGCTTTCAGACCAAAGGTACCGAAGGAAACCTTGGCACCGGCTTGCGCCAGACCACGGTTACGCATCTTGTGCTGCTTACGGAATTTTGTACGTTTCGGTTGCAACATCGCTGGAACTCCTTACTTGCCACCTTTGCCTTTCTTCTTCGGCTCAGGCTGGACTTCGGCAACCGGCATACCGCCCAGGATCTCACCTTTGAAGACCCAGACTTTAGTGCCGATCACGCCGTAAGTGGTGTGAGCTTCGGAAGTGGCATAATCGATGTCAGCGCGCAGGGTGTGCAGCGGCACACGGCCTTCACGGTACCATTCGGTGCGAGCGATTTCGGCGCCACCAAGACGGCCGTTCACTTCTACCTTGATACCCTTGGCACCCAGACGCATGGCGTTTTGTACCGCACGCTTCATAGCGCGACGGAACATGACGCGGCGCTCCAGCTGGCTGCTGATACTGTCGGCAACCAGTTGCGCGTCCAGCTCAGGCTTACGCACTTCGCTGATGTTGATTTGCGCGGGCACGCCGGCAATTTTGGCAACAGCTTTGCGCAGCTTCTCAACGTCTTCACCTTTCTTACCAATCACCACACCCGGACGGGCAGTGTGAATGGTAACGCGGATGGACTTAGCCGGGCGCTCGATAACGATGCGGGATACAGAAGCGGCTTTCAGTTCCTTTTTCAGGAACTGACGCACTTCGTGATCGCCATGCAGGTTGTCAGCAAAATCTTTGGTGTCCGCGTACCAGGTCGCGTTCCAAGGCTTCACGATGCCCAGGCGGATACCATTAGGATGTACTTTCTGTCCCATTGCTTATCTCCTGGATTAACGCTCAGCGACAACCACAGTAATGTGGCTGGTGCGCTTGAGGATACGATCCGCACGACCTTTGGCGCGGGGCATGATGCGTTTCATGGACGGACCTTCGTCAACGAAGATCTTGGCCACTTTCAATTCATCAATGTCCAGACCGAAGTTGTGCTCGGCATTGGCAATGGCTGAATCCAGTACCTTCTTGACCAGAGCGGCAGCTTTCTTGTCGCTGAAGGTCAGAGTGTCGATGGCCTTAGCCACGGGCAGACCGCGAACCTGATCAGCAACCAGGCGAGCCTTCTGCGCAGAGGTACGGGCAAAACGATGTTTAGCGATAGCTTCCATCTTTTACTCCTTAACGCTTCTTGGCTTTCTTGTCCGCGGCGTGACCACGGTAAGTACGGGTCGGCGCGAACTCGCCCAGCTTGTGACCGATCATTTCGTCGGAAACGTATACCGGAACGTGCTGACGACCATTATGGACAGCGATGGTCAAACCGATCATGTTCGGAATGATCATTGAACGACGGGACCAAGTCTTGATAGGTTTCTTGTCCCCGCTTTCCACCGCTTTCTCTACCTTCTTCAGCAAGTGCAGGTCGATAAACGGACCTTTCTTGAGAGAACGTGGCATGGTGATTCCTCTAGCTTATTTACTTGCTACGACGGCGTACGATGAACTTATCGGTACGCTTGTTCTTGCGGGTTTTGGCGCCCTTGGTAGGCTTGCCCCACGGAGAAACCGGGTGACGACCACCAGAGGTACGGCCTTCACCACCACCGTGCGGGTGATCTACCGGGTTCATGGCAACACCACGAACGGTCGGACGAACACCGCGCCAGCGTTTGGCACCAGCTTTACCCAGTTGACGCAGCATGTGCTCAGCGTTGCCCACTTCACCAACGGTGGCGCGGCAATCGGCAGGCACTTTGCGCATTTCGCCACTGCGCAGACGCACAGTCACGTAAGCACCGTCGCGAGCAACGATCTGAACATAAGCACCAGCGGAACGAGCCAACTGAGCGCCTTTGCCAGGCTTCATTTCTACAGCGTGAACGGTAGAACCAACGGGGATGTTGCGCATCGGCAGGGCGTTACCTGCTTTGATAGGCGCATCTACACCGGATTGGATCTTGTCGCCAGCCTGCAGGCCTTTAGGGGCCAGGATGTAACGACGCTCACCGTCAGCGTACAGAACCAGCGCGATGTTGGCGCTACGGTTCGGATCGTATTCCAGACGCTCTACAGTGGCAGGAACGCCATCTTTGGTGCGTTTGAAATCGATGATCCGGTAATGCTGCTTGTGACCACCACCGATATGACGGGTAGTGATGCGGCCAGCATTGTTACGACCACCAGACTTGGACTTTTTGTCCAGCAGGGCGGCGTGCGGTTTGCCTTTGTGCAGCTCAGGGTTAACCACTTTAACAACGTGGCGGCGACCCGGAGATGTCGGCTTACATTTAACGATAGCCATAGCTCTGAATCCTCCCCTTACTCAGCGCCGCCGAAGTCGATCGCTTGACCGGCCTTCAGGGTCACATAGGCTTTTTTCCAATCACTGCGGCGGCCGGTACGGGCGCCGTGGCGTTTGGTTTTGCCTTTGACGTTTACGGTGCGAACTGCGTCCACTTCCACTTCGAAGAGCTTTTCTACAGCAGCCTTAACTTCGGCCTTAGTAGCGTCGGTAGCGATTTTCAACACAACAGTGTTGAACTTCTCGGCTACCAGCGTGCTCTTTTCAGAGACGTGAGGGGCGCGAATGACTTTCAGAATGCGTTCTTCACGGATCATGCCAGCATCTCCTCGAGTTGCTTAACAGCACCAGCGGTCATCAGCACCTTGTCGAAGGCGATCAGAGACACCGGGTCGATACCGGCCACGTCGCGCACGTCGACCTTGTACAGGTTGCGAGCAGCCAGGAACAGATTCTCGTCGACTTCTTGAGTCACGATCAGCACGTCCTTCAGCTCCAGCTCGCCGAGCTTGGCAACCAGTTCTTTGGTCTTGGGTGCAGAAACACCGAAGTTCTCGACAACAACCAAACGCTCCTGACGAACCAGTTCAGACAGGATGCTTTTGATCGCGCCGCGATACATTTTCTTGTTAACTTTTTGCTCGTAATTTTGCGGTTTGGCCGCAAAATTCACACCACCGGAGCGCCAGATCGGGCTGCGGATGGTGCCGGCACGGGCACGGCCGGTGCCTTTTTGACGGAAGGGCTTCTTGCCGCCGCCGGATACTTCAGAGCGGGTCTTCTGAGCACGGGTACCCTGACGAGCAGCAGCAGCGTAGGCTACAACTACTTGGTGTACCAGGGCTTCATTCAGCTCACGCCCAAAGGTAGCTTCGGAAACTTCAAGAGCGCCTTGCGCGTCTTTCAATACCAATTCCATCACCTATCTCCTCAGACGTTACGCTTTCACAGCGGGTTTAACGATGAGGTCACCACCGGTGGCGCCGGGTACAGCACCTTTAACCAGCAGCAGGCCACGCTCGGCATCTACACGAACCAGTTCGAGGTTCTGAGTAGTGACGCGTTCGTCGCCCATATGACCAGCCATCTTCTTGCCCTTGAATACCTTACCCGGGGATTGGTTTTGACCAATAGAACCGTGTACGCGGTGAGACAGGGAGTTACCGTGAGTGGCGTCTTGAGTGCGGAAGTTCCAACGCTTAACAGCACCTGCGAAGCCTTTACCTTTAGAGGTACCGGTTACGTCAACTTTCTTGACGTCTTCGAACAGGGTTACGCTCAGCTCGGCACCCAGCTCCAGGCCTTCGCCTTCGCCGTCTGCCAGACGGAATTCCCACAGGCCGCGGCCGGCTTCAACACCGGCTTTAGCAAAGTGACCCGCTTGCGGTTTAGTCACACGGTTGGCTTTCTTGGAGCCAGTGGTGATTTGCAGCGCGCGGTAACCGTCGGTATCCAGGGTCTTAACCTGGGTAACGCGGTTGCTTTCTACTTGGATTACGGTCACGGGAATGGAAACGCCGTCTTCAGTGAAGATACGGGTCATCCCGATTTTTTTACCGACTAGACCAATAGCCATTATAAACCTCTAAGACTGTTCAGAGTGTTGCCACGCAGAGGATCAGCCCAGGCTGATCTGTACGTCGACGCCAGCGGCCAGATCAAGGCGCATCAGGGCGTCAACAGTCTTGTCGGTGGGTTCTACGATATCCACCAGACGCTTGTGAGTACGGATCTCATACTGATCCCGCGCATCTTTGTTGACGTGCGGGGAGATCAGCACGGTGAAACGCTCTTTGCGAGTAGGCAGCGGAATAGGACCGCGAACCTGGGCACCAGTGCGCTTAGCCGTTTCCACGATTTCCGCAGTAGACTGATCGATCAAACGGTGATCGAAAGCCTTCAGGCGGATACGGATACGCTGATTAGCCATTGCAATTGACTCCGTTAAAAAGAACTAAAGAGCTACAGACAAAAAAATGCACCTCTACCACATCTCTGATGAGATGGGAGAAGCGATTCTCTTATCCGTCAGCCCCATATCGGGGCTGCTGTAGTGGCGAACCAATTGTTCGCCTGTTTCAGCAAGAGCATTACCTTCACATGGAAGGTCGGGGCATTATACGTAGCCGTCAGCCAATTTCAACCCCGGCGCACAAAAATCCAGCACTACCCTACCCTTCAGGCAAAAAGAAGGGGCGCCGAGGCGCCCCTTCTTCTGGCAATCATCGCGATTAGGCGATGATTTTGGCTACTACGCCGGCGCCTACGGTACGGCCACCTTCGCGGATAGCGAAGCGCAGACCTTCATCCATCGCGATAGGAGCGATCAGCTCTACTACCATCTGGATGTTGTCGCCAGGCATTACCATCTCTACGCCTTCTGGCAGTTCGATGGTGCCGGTCACGTCAGTAGTACGGAAGTAGAACTGCGGACGGTAGCCTTTGAAGAACGGAGTATGACGACCACCTTCTTCTTTGCTCAGCACGTACACTTCGGATTCGAACTTGGTGTGCGGCTTGATTGAACCAGGCTTACACAGTACTTGGCCACGCTCTACTTCGTCACGCTTGGTACCACGCAGCAGAACACCTACGTTCTCACCAGCACGGCCTTCGTCCAGCAGCTTGCGGAACATTTCTACGCCAGTACAAGTGGTTTTGGTGGTCGGGTTGATACCGACGATTTCCACTTCTTCACCAACTTTGACGATGCCTTGCTCTACACGACCGGTTACTACGGTACCGCGGCCGGAGATGGAGAACACGTCTTCCACAGGCAGGATGAACGGCTTGTCGATAGCGCGCTCCGGCTCAGGGATGTAGGTGTCCAGGGCTTCGCCCAGCTCGATGATCTTGGCTTCCCACTCTGCGTCGCCTTCCAGCGCTTTCAGAGCAGAACCTTTGATGACCGGCAGGTCGTCGCCAGGGAAGTCGTAGGCGGACAGCAGTTCGCGCACTTCCATTTCGACCAGCTCTTGCAGCTCTTCGTCATCAACCATGTCGCACTTGTTCATGAACACGATGATGTAAGGAACGCCTACCTGGCGACCCAGCAGGATGTGCTCACGGGTTTGCGGCATCGGGCCGTCGGTGGCAGCTACTACCAGGATCGCGCCGTCCATCTGGGCAGCACCGGTGATCATGTTTTTGACGTAGTCGGCGTGGCCGGGGCAGTCAACGTGGGCGTAGTGACGAGTCGGGGTATCGTACTCAACGTGAGAAGTGTTGATGGTGATACCACGAGCCTTTTCTTCCGGCGCGTTGTCGATTTGGTCGAAAGCGCGGGCAGCACCGCCGTAGGTTTTGGCCAGTACGGAGGTGATGGCGGCAGTCAGGGTGGTTTTACCGTG
Source organism: Gallaecimonas pentaromativorans (assembly GCF_003751625.1). Classification (NCBI taxonomy): domain Bacteria; kingdom Pseudomonadati; phylum Pseudomonadota; class Gammaproteobacteria; order Enterobacterales; family Gallaecimonadaceae; genus Gallaecimonas; species Gallaecimonas pentaromativorans. Next base: position 20,259 of record NZ_RJUL01000016.1, on the reverse strand, counting down.
GTCAACGTGACCGATGGTACCTACGTTGACGTGGGGTTTTGTACGTTCAAATTTTTCTTTAGACACGGCTAAAATCCTTCATGTAAAAGGGGGCCAGCCACTGAGCTGGCCCTTTTTCGCTATGTATTACTCGCCAGCTTTGCGAGCTTCGATAACTTCTTTGGCGATGTTGTTCGGACACTCTTGGTACTTCAAGAACTCCATGGAGTAAGAAGCACGGCCTTGAGTGGCAGAACGCAGGTCGGTAGCGTAACCGAACATTTCGGAAAGCGGTACCTGGCCACGGACGATCTTACCGGACGGGCCGTCATCCATGCCTTCGATGAGGCCACGGCGACGGTTGATGTCACCGATCACATCACCCATGTTTTCCTCGGGCGTTTCGACTTCTACCTTCATGATAGGTTCGAGCAGCACGGGATTGGCTTTCATAAAGCCGGTTTTGAAACCCATAGAGGCAGCGATTTTAAACGCCATCTCGTTGGAGTCCACGTCGTGGTAGGAACCGTCGTACAGGGTAACTTTCAGGTCTTCGATGGGGTAGCCGGCGAGAACACCGTTCTTCATCTGTTCCTGAACACCTTTATCAACGGCCGGGATGTATTCCTTAGGAACCACACCGCCCACGATAGCGTTGACGAATTCGTAGCCTTTGCCTTCTTCGACTGGCTCAATGCGCAGCCAAACGTGACCGAACTGACCGCGGCCACCGGACTGACGTACGAACTTACCTTCAACTTCAACGCTGTTGCGGATGGTTTCGCGGTAGGAAACCTGCGGCTTACCTACGTTGGCTTCAACCTTGAATTCACGTTTCATACGGTCAACGAGAATTTCCAGGTGCAGCTCACCCATACCAGCGATGATGGTTTGGCCAGACTCTTCGTCGGTCCAAACGCGGAAGGAGGGGTCTTCCTTGGCCAGACGACCCAGAGCCAGACCCATTTTTTCTTGGTCAGACTTGGTCTTCGGCTCAACGGCAACGGAGATTACCGGCTCAGGGAATTCCATGCGCTCGAGGATGATCGGATCAGCTTCGGTACAGAGGGTTTCACCGGTGGTGACGTCCTTCAGACCGATGGCAGCGGCGATGTCGCCGGCGCGAACTTCGCTGATCTCTTCACGCTTGTTGGCGTGCATCTGTACGATACGGCCGATACGCTCACGCTTGTCTTTGGTGGCGTTCAGAACCGAGTCACCGGAGTTAACCACACCGGAGTAAACGCGGAAGAAGGTCAGAGAGCCAACGAACGGGTCGGTAGCAATCTTGAACGCCAGAGAAGAGAAGGGCTCGTCATCGCTGGACTTACGCACAGCGACTTCACCGTTGGGCAGTTCACCCTTGATCGGCGGAACGTCGGTCGGCGCAGGCAGGAACTCGATAACGGCATCCAGCATGGCCTGAACACCCTTGTTCTTGAACGCAGAACCCAGGGTACAAAGAATGATGTCAGTGCTCAGCACGCGTGCGCGCAGGCCTTCTTTGATTTCCTCTTCGGTCAGCTCTTCGCCGCCGAGGTACTTTTCCATCAGTTCTTCGTTGGCTTCAGCGGCAGCTTCCACCATGTTCATGCGCCATTCGTCGGCCAGGTCCTGCATGTCGGCAGGAATGTCTTCGTAGGTGAAAGTGGTACCCATATCTTCTTCAGACCAGTTGATGGCCTTCATCTTGATAAGGTCGATAACACCTTTGAAGTGCTCTTCGGCGCCGATAGGCAGCTGAATTGGAACCGGGGTGGCTTTCAGGCGGGTTTTGATTTGATCAACAACGCGCAGGAAGTTAGCACCGGTACGGTCCATTTTGTTGACGAAGGCGATACGGGGTACGTGGTACTTGTTCGCCTGGCGCCATACGGTTTCGGATTGGGGCTGAACGCCGCCCACAGCGCAGTAAACCATTACCGCACCATCCAGAACACGCATAGAACGCTCTACCTCGATGGTAAAGTCAACGTGTCCGGGAGTGTCGATGATGTTGATGCGGTGCTCGGGGAACTGCTTACCCATGCCGCTCCAGAAAGCGGTGGTGGCAGCGGAGGTAATGGTGATACCACGCTCCTGCTCCTGCTCCATCCAGTCCATGGTGGCAGCGCCATCATGTACTTCACCGATCTTGTGAGAAACACCGGTATAGAACAGGACCCGCTCAGTGGTGGTCGTTTTACCTGCATCGATGTGAGCGCTGATACCGATATTGCGGTAGCGCTCGATAGGTGTTTTGCGAGCCACGATAGCTTTCCTCTAATTAAGAAACCTATGGTGATGCTGTGAAATAGGTGGCCCCCGAAAGGGGCCACAACAGCATTACCAGCGGTAGTGAGCGAATGCTTTGTTCGCTTCTGCCATGCGATGCACGTCTTCGCGCTTCTTAACGGCAGAACCTTTGTTATCGGCAGCGTCCAGCAGTTCACCGGCCAGACGAGCAGCCATGGATTTTTCACCGCGCTTACGGGCAGCATCTACCAGCCAGCGCATAGCCAGGGTGTTACGACGCACAGTGCGTACTTCAACAGGCACCTGGTAGGTGGAACCACCCACACGGCGGGACTTAACCTCGACCGCAGGACGAACGTTGTCCAGGGCGGTTTCGAACAGTTCCAGGTGCGACTTGCCGGTTTTCTCGTTCATGATGTCCAGGGCACCGTAAACGATCTTCTCGGCAGTAGATTTCTTACCGTCAACCATTACAACGTTGACAAATTTGGCAATGATCTCGGATCCGAATTTCGGATCAGGCAGGATCTTGCGTTGACCAATCACGCGACGTCTTGGCATGACTTATTCTCCGTATGCTTCAGGGATTACCCAAAACCTAATTAATGAATACTTAGCTTGGCCTTACTTAACGGAGAACCATTAAGACTTGGGCCGCTTGGCGCCGTATTTGGAACGGGCTTGCTTACGATCTTTAACGCCAGCACAGTCAAGGGTGCCGCGTACGGTGTGATAACGCACACCTGGCAGGTCTTTTACACGACCGCCACGGATCAGAACAACGGAGTGCTCCTGCAGGTTGTGGCCTTCGCCACCAATGTAGGAAGTCACTTCGAAGCCGTTGGTCAGACGCACACGGCAAACTTTACGCAGTGCGGAGTTCGGCTTCTTCGGGGTGGTGGTGTACACACGAGTACATACACCACGCTTTTGGGGGCAGGCTTCCAGCGCAGGAACGTTGCTCTTAGCAACTTTCTTGACGCGGGGCTTGCGCACCAGCTGGTTAATTGTAGCCATTAGCTTGCTAACTCCTGGTTAGATGCTTTTTACGGTGAAAAATCGCCCCAATAAGGGCCGCGGCATTCTAAATGCCGCTCAAAAAAGTGTCAAGACAACAAAGGCCGTCCACTTTAGGGACGGCCTTTGACGTTGTTATGACAACTTTTACTCTTCGCCACCCAGATCGGCGTTCAGCAGATCGGTCAGCGCTTTTTCTGCATCGTCGGCAGTCATCTGCGGCTCGGCAACAACGGCACCGCGGTTCCGTTGACGGTTGCGCTCCTGGTGATAGGAGTAACCGGTACCGGCCGGGATCAGACGGCCCACAATGACGTTCTCTTTCAGACCACGCAGGTCATCGGCCTTACCGGACACGGCCGCTTCGGTCAGTACGCGGGTGGTCTCCTGGAAGGAGGCCGCGGAGATGAACGACTCGGTAGCCAGAGAGGCTTTGGTGATACCCAGCAGCTGACGCTCAAAGCTCGCAGGTTGCTTGCCGGCTTCTTCCAGCTCACGGTTGGCGATCTTGACGCGGGCCACTTCCTGGGTTTCGCCTTCCAGGAACTCGGAATCACCCGGATTGGTGATGGTGCACTTACGCAGCATCTGGCGAACGATGGTCTCGATGTGCTTGTCGTTAATCTTAACGCCTTGCAGACGGTAAACGTCTTGCACTTCGTTAACGATGTAACGGGCAACAGCTTCGATACCACGCAGGCGCAGGATGTCCTGAGGTGCTTCCGGACCGTCGGCGATAACTTCACCACGTTGAACCTGTTCACCTTCGAACACGTTGAGCTGACGCCATTTCGGGATCATCTCTTCGTAAGCGGTGCCTTCGGCCGGGGTGATCACCAGGCGACGTTTACCTTTGGTTTCTTTACCGAAGGAAATGGTACCGGTGATTTCCGCCAGGATGGCCGGCTCTTTCGGGCGACGGGCTTCGAACAAGTCGGCAACCCGTGGCAGACCACCGGTGATGTCGCGGGTCTTGGACGTTTCCTGCGGAATACGCGCCAGCGCGTCACCCACACCCACTTCGACGTTGTCATCGAGGTTGACAATGGCATTACCAGGCAGGAAGTACTGGGCCGGAATATCGGTACCAGCAATGTTTACGTCCTTACCCTTCTCGTCCACCAATTTCACCATCGGGCGCATCTCTTTACCGGCGCTGGGGCGCTGAGAAGGCTCGAGGATAACGATGCTGGACAGACCGGTCAGGTCGTCAGTCTGGCGGCTCATGGTCACGCCGTCGAGCATGTCCACGAACTTGATGCGACCTTTTACCTCGGTAATGATCGGGTGAGTGTGCGGATCCCAGTTGGCAACAATGTCGCCACCGGTCACGGCCTCACCGTCCTTCTTGGACAGCACGGCACCGTAGGGCAGCTTGTAGCGCTCACGCTCGCGGCCGTTCTCGTCGGTTACGGTCAGCTCGGTGGAGCGAGAAGTCACTACCACTTTACCGTCAACGTTCTCAACGAACTTGGCGTTGTGCAGCTTCAGAGAACCGGTGTTTTTCACCTGAATGGAGTTCTCTGCAGTCGCCCGAGATGCGGCACCACCGATGTGGAAGGTACGCATGGTCAGCTGGGTACCCGGCTCACCGATGGACTGGGCAGCGATAACACCGATGGACTCACCACCGTTGATGATGTGACCACGGGCCAGGTCGCGGCCGTAACAGTGAGCACAAACACCGAAGTCGGTATCACAGGTGATAACGGAGCGCACTTTCACCTGGTCGATGGAGTTGGCTTCAAGGATATCCACCTTGGCCTCGTCCAGCAGGGTGTTACGCGGCATCAGCACTTCGTCGCTGCCGGGAACCAGTACGTCTTCACAGACCACACGGCCCAGTACGCGCTCGCGCAGCGGCTCAACTACGTCACCGCCTTCGATCAGCGGAGTCATCCACAGACCTTCGAGGGTGCCACAGTCGGATTCGGTAATAACCAAATCTTGCGCCACGTCGACTAGACGACGAGTCAGGTAACCGGAGTTCGCGGTTTTCAGTGCGGTATCCGCCAGACCTTTACGCGCACCGTGCGTGGAGATGAAGTACTGCAGTACGTTCAAACCTTCACGGAAGTTCGCGGTGATGGGGGTCTCGATGATGGAGCCATCGGGCTTGGCCATCAGGCCCCGCATACCGGCCAACTGACGGATCTGAGCCGCACTACCCCGGGCGCCGGAGTCCGCCATCATGTAGATGGAGTTGAAGGACGCCTGAGTTTCCATTTCGCCGTCGCGGTTCTCTACTTCTTCGGTAGAGAGGTTGCTCATCATGGCTTTGGAAACGCGCTCGTTCGCGGTTGACCAGATATCGATTACTTTGTTGTAACGCTCGCCGGCAGTTACCAGACCAGAGGAGAACTGCTCCTGGATCTCGGCAACTTCCGCTTCCGCCTCGGCAATGATGGCCGCTTTGGCATCGGGGATGACCATGTCATCGATACCAACGGAGGCACCCGCCAGAGTGGCGTAATGGAAACCGGTGTACATCAGCTGGTCAGCAAAGATAACGGTATCTTTCAGGCCCAGGCGACGATAACAGGCGTTCAGCAGACGAGAGATCTGCTTTTTACCCATGTTCTGGTTGATCAGCTCAAAGGGCATGCCCTTGGGCTGAATGAGGCTCAGAATGGCGCGGCCAACAGTGGTGTCGGTCAGACGGATGTCGGCAACGTATTCGCCATTCTCGGCTTCCACCCAGTGGGTGATACGGACTTTGACGCGAGCGTGCAGGTCAGCCAGGCCAGCGCGATAGACTTTCTCGGCTTCCTTAGGACCACGCAGCACCATGCCTTCACCTTTGGCATTGATGCGCTCACGGCTCATGTAATAGAGGCCCAGTACAACGTCCTGAGAAGGCACGATGATAGGTTCACCGTTGGCCGGGGACAGGATGTTGTTGGTGGACATCATCAGTGCACGGGCTTCAAGCTGGGCTTCCAGAGTCAACGGTACGTGGACCGCCATCTGGTCACCGTCGAAGTCAGCGTTGTACGCGGCACAGACCAGCGGGTGCAGTTGAATGGCTTTACCTTCAATCAGCACGGGCTCGAACGCCTGGATACCCAGACGGTGCAGGGTCGGTGCACGGTTCAGCAGCACGGGGTGTTCGCGGATCACTTCATCCAGAACGTCCCATACCTCGGCCACTTCGCGCTCAACCATTTTCTTGGCGGCTTTGATGGTGGTGGCGAGGCCGCGCGCTTCCAGCTTGCCGTAGATGAAGGGCTTGAACAGCTCAAGGGCCATCTTCTTGGGCAGACCGCACTGATGCAGGCGCAGGGTCGGGCCTACGGTGATAACGGAACGACCAGAGTAGTCGACACGTTTACCCAGCAGGTTCTGACGGAAACGACCTTGCTTACCCTTGATCATGTCGGCCAAGGATTTCAGCGGGCGACGGTTGGAACCGGTGATGGCACGGCCACGACGGCCGTTATCCAACAGGGCATCAACCGCTTCTTGCAGCATCCGCTTTTCGTTGCGCACGATGATATCGGGGGCAGCCAAGTCCAGCAGGCGCTTGAGACGGTTGTTACGGTTGATCACGCGGCGGTACAGATCGTTCAGATCAGAAGTCGCGAAACGGCCACCGTCCAGGGGTACCAGCGGACGCAGGTCCGGCGGTAGCACTGGCAGCACAGCCATGATCATCCACTCCGGCTTGTTGCCGGATTTGAAGAAGGCTTCCATCAACTTCAGACGCTTGGTCACTTTCTTGCGACGGGTCTCGGAGTTGATAGAGGGCAGCTCTTCACGCATCTGCTCGATTTCTTTTTCGAGCTCGATACGCTTGAGAAGCTCCTGCACGGCTTCGGCACCCATGCGGGCGTCGAACTCGTCACCCCACTGCTCAAGGGCGTCCAGGTACTGATCTTCGGTCAGCATGGCGCTCTTTTCGAGGTTGGTCATGCCCGGTTCGATAACCACGTAGCTTTCGAAATAAAGCACGCGCTCGATATCACGCAGGGTCATGTCCAGCAGCAGGCCGATCCGGGACGGCAGGGACTTAAGGAACCAGATGTGGGCAACGGGGCTGGCCAGCTCGATGTGACCCATGCGCTCACGGCGCACTTTGGTCAGAGTGACTTCAACACCACATTTTTCACAGATAACGCCACGGTGCTTGAGGCGTTTGTACTTACCGCACAGACACTCGTAGTCTTTTACTGGGCCGAAAATACGGGCACAGAAAAGACCGTCACGCTCCGGCTTGAAGGTACGGTAGTTGATGGTCTCAGGCTTTTTGACTTCGCCGTAAGACCAGGAGCGAATCATGTCAGGAGACGCAAGACCGATGCGAATGGCATCGAATTCTTCAGTCTTGTTCTGCTGTTTCAAAAACTTGAGTAAGTCTTTCACGCTTTTCTCCTATCGGAGTTAAACCCTGCGGGGCGGCGCGAACGCCGCCCCCAAACCTCGATTCACTTCGGCCTTGCGGCTTACTCTTCGTCCAGCTCGATGTTGATACCCAAAGAGCGGATTTCCTTCAGCAGTACGTTGAAGGACTCGGGCATGCCCGGCTCCATGGAGTAATCGCCATCCACGATGTTTTTGTACATCTTGGTACGGCCGTTCACATCGTCCGACTTGACGGTGAGCATTTCCTGCAGGGTGTAGGCGGCGCCGTAGGCTTCCAGAGCCCAGACTTCCATCTCCCCGAACCGCTGACCACCGAACTGGGCCTTACCACCCAGCGGCTGCTGGGTAACCAGGCTGTAAGAGCCGGTGGAACGGGCGTGCATCTTGTCGTCAACCAAGTGGTTAAGTTTGAGCATGTACATGTAACCCACGGTTACCGCGCGCTCGAACTCATTACCGGTACGACCGTCATGCAACTTGATCTGGCCTGAACGGGGCAGACCGGCCAATTCCAGCATGTCTTTGATGGTGGCTTCGGCGCAGCCATCAAAAGCCGGAGTGGCGATCGGCACACCACCTTTAAGGTGTTTGGCCAGACGGATGACTTCGTCATCGCTGAAGCTGTCGATGTCCACCTGCTGACGGTAGTTGCCCAGGGCATAAACCTTCTTCAGGAAGTCGCGCAGTTCGGCGATTTCACGCTGCTCTTGCAGCATCTCGTTGATGCGCTCGCCCACACCTTTGGCAGCCATGCCCAGGTGAGTTTCGAGGATCTGACCGATGTTCATCCGCGACGGTACGCCCAGCGGGTTCAGTACGATGTCAACGGGGTTGCCGTTTTCGTCGTACGGCATGTCTTCCACAGGAACAATGGTGGAGATAACACCTTTGTTACCGTGACGACCGGCCATCTTGTCACCGGGTTGTACGCGGCGTTTAACGGCCAAGTAAACCTTGACTATCTTCAGCACGCCAGGAGCCAGGTCATCACCTTGGATGATCTTGGCGCGCTTGGCTTCGAACTTCTTGTCGAAGTCGGCTTTGATCTCGATGAGCTGCTCGGCGATCTTCTCCAGCTCAACCTGCTTGGCTTCGTCATCGATAGACTGTTCCAGCAGCTTGGCTTTCTCAAGCTTGACCAATTTGGCTTCGTCGAAACCAGAAGACAGCAGCAGGTTCTTGGCACGGTCATAGATACCGGCTTCGAGGATCTGGAACTCTTCGGTCAGGTCTTTCTTGGCCTGCTTGAGTTGCATCTCTTCGATTTCAAGAGCGCGCTTGTCTTTCTCTACGCCGTCACGGGTGAACACCTGCACGTCGATTACGGTGCCGTAAGTGGAACCGGGCACACGCAGGGAGGTGTCCTTAACGTCGGAGGCTTTCTCACCAAAGATGGCGCGCAGCAGTTTCTCTTCCGGGGTCAGTTGGGTTTCACCTTTGGGGGTGACCTTACCGACCAGGATGTCGCCAGGCTTCACTTCGGCACCGATGTAGCAGATACCGGACTCATCCAGTTTGGAGAGGGCAGACTCACCGACGTTGGGGATATCGGCAGTGATTTCTTCCGGCCCCAGCTTGGTGTCACGCGCCACACAGGACAGTTCCTGAATGTGGATGGTGGTGAAGCGATCTTCCTGCACCACGCGTTCGGAGATGAGGATGGAGTCTTCGAAGTTGTAACCGTTCCAGGGCATGAACGCGACGCGCATGTTCTGGCCCAGAGCCAGATCGCCCAGGTCGGTGGACGGGCCGTCAGCCAGCACGTCGCCACGCACGATGGGGTCGCCCACGTTACACACCGGCTTTTGGTTGATACAGGTGTTCTGGTTGGAACGGGTGTATTTGATCAGGTTGTAGATGTCGATGCCGGCTTCGCCAGGCAGCATTTCATCTTCATTGACCTTAACCACGATACGAGAGGCGTCGACGTAGTCGATGGTGCCGCCACGTTTGGCCACCACACAGACGCCAGAGTCCACCGCTACGGTGCGCTCCATACCGGTACCTACCAGCGGCTTGTCAGCGCGCAGGGTCGGAACGGCCTGACGTTGCATGTTCGAACCCATCAGGGCGCGGTTGGCGTCATCGTGTTCAAGGAAGGGGATCAGCGACGCCGCAACAGAAACGATCTGCTGGGGACTTACGTCCATCAGCTGAATGTCGCTGGCGTTCATGTAGGTTGATTCACCCTTGTGACGGCAAGGCACCAACTCGTCCAGCAGACGGTTGTTTTCGTCTACGGAAGCGTTGGCCTGGGCCACCACGTACTGGCCTTCTTCGATGGCAGACAGGTACTCGACATCATCGGTCACCTGGCCGTCCACAACCTTACGATACGGGGTTTCGAGGAAACCGTACTCGTTGGTGCGGGCAAAGCAGGACAGTGAGTTGATCAGACCGATGTTCGGGCCTTCAGGGGTTTCGATGGGGCACAGACGACCGTAGTGGGTCGGGTGTACGTCACGAACCTCAAAGCCGGCACGCTCACGGGTCAGACCGCCCGGGCCCAGGGCCGAAATACGGCGCTTGTGGGTAACCTCGGACAGCGGGTTGTTTTGGTCCATGAACTGAGACAGCTGGCTGGAACCGAAGAACTCTTTAACGGCAGCGCTAATAGGCTTGGCGTTAATCAAGTCTTGCGGCATCAGGCCGTCCATGTCGCCCAGGGACAGACGCTCGCGCACAGCACGTTCTACACGCACCAGGCCAACGCGGAACTGGTTCTCGGCCATCTCGCCCACGGAGCGGATGCGACGGTTACCCAGGTGGTCGATGTCGTCCACTTCACCGCGACCGTTACGGATCTCGATGAGGGTCTTCATGACATCGATGATGTCCTGATTGTCCAGTACGCCAGAGCCTTCGATGGTATCGCGGCCCACGCGGCGGTTGAACTTCATCCGGCCAACGGTGGACAGGTCGTAACGCTCTTCGGAGAAGAAGAGGTTATTGAACAGGGCTTCGGCGGCTTCGCGGGTCGGCGGCTCACCGGGACGCATCATGCGGTAGATCTCAACCAGCGCTTCTAGGCGGCTATTGGTGGAGTCGACACGCACGGTCTCGGACATGTAAGCGCCGTGGTCGAGATCGTTGAAATACAGAGTTTCAACGGCCTTGTAACCGGCTTGAGACAGCTTGGCCAGCAGATCCAGGGACAGCTCCTGGTTAGCCACGGCAATGACTTCACCGCTGGATTGGTCGACATAGTCTTTGGCCAGCACCTTACCGATGATGTAATCGGTAGGTACTTCCAGTTTGTCCATGCCGTCCTTTTCCATCTGGCGAACGTGACGAGCAGTCACGCGGCGGCCGGTCTCGACCAGCACTTCGCCATCGATACCCTTGATGTCAAAGCTGGCAGTGTCGCCACGAAGACGCTCGGGTACCAGAGTCATCATCAACTTGTCTTTCTTGATCTCGAAAGTCACCTTGTCGAAGAACAGATCAAGAATTTCCTCGGTGCTGTAATCCAAGGCACGAAGGATGATGGACGCCGGCAGTTTGCGGCGACGGTCGATACGCACAAAGAGGTTATCTTTGGGATCGAACTCGAAATCCAGCCAGGAGCCACGATAAGGAATGATGCGAGCGTTGTAGAGGACCTTACCGGAAGAGTGGGTCTTACCACGATCGTGATCGAAGAACACGCCAGGAGAGCGGTGCAACTGAGACACGATAACGCGCTCGGTACCGTTTATAACAAAGGTACCGTTGTCAGTCATCAGGGGGATTTCACCCATGTAGACTTCTTGTTCGCGGATATCTTTTACGGTGCCGGGCGCCGCTTCTTTGTCAAACAGCACCAGGCGCAGTTTGACCCGCAGCGGGGCTGCGTAAGTAACACCACGGATCTGGCATTCTTGCACGTCAAAGACGGGCTCACCCAGACGGTAGCTGACGTATTGGAGCTCGGCATTGCCGGAATAGCTCTTGATCGGGAAAACAGAACGGAAAGCGGCTTCCAGGCCGTTTTGACCGTCTGGGTCCATCTCGATGAACTTGGTAAAAGAGTCCAACTGGATGGATAGCAGGAAAGGCACGTCCAGAACTTGTGAACGTTTACCAAAATCCTTACGGATGCGTTTTTTCTCTGTGTAAGAGTACACCATGGGGTTCCTCAGCTCGCGAAAGTGTGACCCACTAATGTCCGACGGGACAGTCTCAGCGCAACGTCGTTTTGTCGTCGGCAATCCGGGTGACCGAACTGCCGGAATAGGCAAAATAAACGACGCGAAATTTTGCCTATTCCTACAGCGCGAAAAGGCCGGTGGCGCTACGCCACCAGCCTTTGCCCCCGTGAAGGGGCTGTAATCTATTAACTAGATTACTTGATCTCAACAGAAGCACCGGCTTCTTCGAGTTCTTTCTTGAGCGCTTCGGCTTCGCCTTTGGAGATAGCTTCTTTGATGACAGCAGGAGCAGACTCAACCAGGTCTTTGGCTTCTTTCAGGCCCAGACCGGTAGCGCCGCGAACGGCTTTGATAGCAGCAACTTTGTTCGCGCCAGCAGCGGTCAGAACAACGTTGAACTCAGTTTGCTCTTCGACGGCAGCAGCAGCGTCGCCAGCAACGGCAACAGCAGCAGCGGCAGAAACGCCGAATTTCTCTTCCATGGCTTCAACCAGCTCAACCACTTCCATTACGGACATGGCGGCTACGGCTTCAAGGATTTGATCTTTAGTTACGGACATGACTCAAGTTCCTAATTACTGAAGTATTTGTTACACCCAAACAGCCCTTAGGCAGCTTCGGCTTCTTTTTTCTCGCGCAGTGCGGCCAGGGTACGAACCAGCTTGCCAGCGGCGGCTTCTTTCATAGTCGCCATCAGCTTCGCCAGAGCTTCTTCGTAGGTCGGCAGTTTTGCGAGACGGTCAATGTCTGCTGCAGGGATAAATTCCCCGTTAAAGGCAGCACCTTTTACCTCAAACTTGTCGTTCTCTTTGGCAAAGTCTTTGAACAGACGTGCCGCGGCACCGGGGTGCTCGTTAGAGAAAGCGATCAAAGTTGGGCCAACAAAGACGTCAGACAGTACTGAATAATCAGTACCTTCTACAGCACGACGCGCGAGGGTGTTACGAACAACCTTCACGAAAATACCCTGAGAACGGGCAGTCGCACGCAGCTGAGTCATTGCTGCTACAGTTACGCCGCGAGAATCGGCAACAACTGCAGAAAGCGCGCCTTTGGCAGCTTCGTTGACTTCAGCAACAATTGCTTTTTTGTCGTCGAGTCTTAATGCCATTGGCTTACTCCTGGATTTCACCGGTCAAACCGGTAGTAATACATGTCAGGGGAAATCCCTGACAACCTCACGGTGACAGCATCCAAGAGAGAAAATCTCTTAGGGCCTACACCGTCTGCGTAGGAAAGGTTTAAGCCTGAAGGCTCCTACGGTCTTGGACGAACGTTCAAAACTTGAACGTCGACCCATGCGAAAGCGCCAGAGTATAACACCTGCTGACGCTTTCGCCAATCTCTCTCAAAGCAGCTGGATTATTGAACGTCCAGAGAGCTTTGATCGATAGAAACACCAGCGCCCATGGTGGTGGACAGGCTGATTTTCTTAATGAACTGACCTTTGGAAGTAGCGGGTTTCGCTTTCTTCAGGGCAGCCAGCAGAGCTTCAAGGTTTTCCTTGAGCTTGCTGTCTTCGAAATCAACCTTACCAATGGTGGTATGGATGATACCGTTTTTGTCGTTGCGGTAACGCACCTGACCGGCCTTGGCGTTTTTAACAGCTTCGGCAACGTTAGGGGTTACAGTACCGACTTTCGGGTTCGGCATCAGGCCGCGGGGACCCAGGATCTGGCCCAGCATACCCACAACACGCATGGCGTCGGGAGAAGCGATAACCACGTCGAAGTCCATTTGACCGGCTTTAACTTGCTCGGCCAGGTCTTCCATACCCACGATGTCAGCGCCAGCAGCCTTGGCGGCTTCAGCGTTGGCACCTTGGGTGAACACGGCTACACGAACGCTACGGCCAGTGCCGTTGGGCAGCACGGTGGCGCCACGAACGTTTTGGTCGGATTTACGTGCGTCGATACCGAGGTTCACGGCAACGTCGATGCTCTCAACGAATTTGGCGGTGGCCAGCTCTTTGAGCAGGGCAACGGCTTCGTTGATGGCGTAGTCTTGGGTGGCGTTGACTTTCTCACGGATGAGACGCATACGCTTGGTCAGCTTAGCCATGTCTTAGTCCTCCACTACCAGGCCCATGGAACGGGCAGAGCCAGCGATGGTACGCACGGCGGCGTCCATGTCGGCTGCGGTCAGATCCGGCTCTTTGAGCTTGGCAATTTCTTCCAGCTGAGCGCGGTTAACCTTACCCACTTTATCAACGTGCGGCTTTTTGGAACCGCTCTTGATACCGGCCGCTTTCTTCAGCAGGAAGCTGGCAGGCGGGGTTTTGGTGATGAAGGTGAAGGAACGGTCGCTGTACACGGTGATAACCACAGGCAGCGGCATGCCTTTTTCCAGGGATTCTGTACGGGCGTTGAAGCCTTTACAGAATTCCATGATGTTCACGCCGTGCTGACCCAGGGCAGGACCGATCGGCGGGCTGGGGTTAGCCATACCAGCTGCAACCTGCAGCTTGATGTAGGCTGTTACTTTCTTAGCCATGATTTACCTCATTATTTGGGTTCTAGCGCCTCGAAAGAGGCTCCCCTTTGGGGTCCCTAAAGAAATTAGGGCAGCGAATTCTACTGAATCTCGCTGCCCCTGCCAAGCGACTTGACGATTTTTCGTGCGTTAGCCTTTTTCGACCTGCCCGAAATCCAGCTCTACCGGAGTGGAGCGGCCGAAGATCATCACAGACACTTTCACGCGGCTCTTCTCGTAGTCCACTTCTTCGACCACGCCGTTGAAGTCGGCAAAAGGACCATCGTTAACCCGTACCACTTCACCGGGCTCGAACAGGGTCTTGTGACGCGGCTTGTCCACAGCTTCTTGCAGACGATTGAGGATGGCATCGGCCTCTTTATCGGAGATCGGTGCCGGGCGGTCGGAGGTACCGCCAATGAAACCCATCACCCGGGGAATGGAACGTACCAGGTGCCAGGATTCGTCATTCATGACCATATGCACCAGCACGTAGCCTGGGAAGAATTTACGCTCGGACTTGCGCTTCTGGCCGGCGCGCATTTCCACTACTTCTTCGGTAGGAACCAACACTTCACCGAAATGCTCTTCCATGCCGTGCATCTTGATGTGCTCGCGCAGCGACTGAGCTACACGGGACTCAAAGCCAGAGAAGGCCTGGACCACATACCAGCGTTTTTTCTGTTCTGACATAGGTATTAGATCTCCAAACCAGTGAACCAGCCGATCACCCTTACCAGGATGCCATCCATCGCCCACAGCAGCAGGCCCATAACGGCCACAGCCGCCATGATGATAAGCGTGGTGTGGACGGTTTCCTGACGAGTCGGCCAAACAACCTTGCGAACTTCAGTGCGTGATTCCTTGGCAAAAGCCAGCGCTTGCTTGCCCTTGCGGGTCAATGCAGCCAAACCAATAGCAATGGCGAAGGCTGCCACACCAATCACAGCACGGATCAGCATGGAAGTGTCTTGGCCGTAGAAGTGGTTAACCACTACCAGGCCACACAGCAGAGCAACAACCAGGATCCACAAAACTACATCCAGCGCGCCGCCTTTGGGCTGCTGTTGATGTTCAGTATTCACACTCATCATGACCAACCTAGTCAATTTTCGTCGATTCGGAGCCATCCTGCGAATGGCGCCTCTGGCAGCGGAAACGGGGAGTCATTTTATCGTTCTCTCCCAGGCGCCATAGCGCCCTCTTCCACTACCTTTCCAGTTAATTTGCGACCTCGCGCAAGCGAGCTGCCGATACTAACAGAATGTGCGCAATATTTCTTCTGGGATTATGAGGCCACAGGATTTTTTTCGCTTACTCAGAAAAACAGGGCGCCGAGGCGCCCTGTTTTCTGGCAATCATCGCGATTAGGCGATGATTTTGGCTACTACGCCGGCGCCTACGGTACGGCCACCTTCGCGGATAGCGAAGCGCAGACCTTCATCCATCGCGATAGGAGCGATCAGCTCTACTACCATCTGGATGTTGTCGCCAGGCATTACCATCTCTACGCCTTCTGGCAGTTCGATGGTGCCGGTCACGTCAGTAGTACGGAAGTAGAACTGCGGACGGTAGCCTTTGAAGAACGGAGTATGACGACCACCTTCTTCTTTGCTCAGCACGTACACTTCGGATTCGAACTTGGTGTGCGGCTTGATTGAACCAGGCTTACACAGTACTTGGCCACGCTCTACTTCGTCACGCTTGGTACCACGCAGCAGAACACCTACGTTCTCACCAGCACGGCCTTCGTCCAGCAGCTTGCGGAACATTTCTACGCCAGTACAAGTGGTTTTGGTGGTCGGGTTGATACCGACGATTTCCACTTCTTCACCAACTTTGACGATGCCTTGCTCTACACGACCGGTTACTACGGTACCGCGGCCGGAGATGGAGAACACGTCTTCCACAGGCAGGATGAACGGCTTGTCGATAGCGCGCTCCGGCTCAGGGATGTAGGTGTCCAGGGCTTCGCCCAGCTCGATGATCTTGGCTTCCCACTCTGCGTCGCCTTCCAGCGCTTTCAGAGCAGAACCTTTGATGACCGGCAGGTCGTCGCCAGGGAAGTCGTAGGCGGACAGCAGTTCGCGCACTTCCATTTCGACCAGCTCTTGCAGCTCTTCGTCATCAACCATGTCGCACTTGTTCATGAACACGATGATGTAAGGAACGCCTACCTGGCGACCCAGCAGGATGTGCTCACGGGTTTGCGGCATCGGGCCGTCGGTGGCAGCTACTACCAGGATCGCGCCGTCCATCTGGGCAGCACCGGTGATCATGTTTTTGACGTAGTCGGCGTGGCCGGGGCAGTCAACGTGGGCGTAGTGACGAGTCGGGGTATCGTACTCAACGTGAGAAGTGTTGATGGTGATACCACGAGCCTTTTCTTCCGGCGCGTTGTCGATTTGGTCGAAAGCGCGGGCAGCACCGCCGTAGGTTTTGGCCAGTACGGAAGTGATGGCGGCAGTCAGGGTGGTTTTACCGTGGTCAACGTGACCGATGGTACCTACGTTGACGTGCGGCTTCGTACGCTCGAATTTTTCTTTAGACATGATAGTCCCTCGGTTCACAATTTGACTGGCCACAAGGCAGTCTTCAAAAATGGCATTTACAAGAAAGATATTATGGCTTGAAAGGCAGGGAGGGAAAAGTGGTGCTGATAGGCAGATTCGAACTGCCGACCTCACCCTTACCAAGGGTGCGCTCTACCAACTGAGCTATATCAGCACACATTATTTGGAGCGGGCAGCGGGAATCGAACCCGCATCATCAGCTTGGAAGGCTGAGGTAATAGCCATTATACGATGCCCGCTAACTATCCCTTTTTGAGAGGCTACCTCAAACCATGAATATGGTGGTGGGGGAAGGATTCGAACCTTCGAAGGCTGAGCCGTCAGATTTACAGTCTGATCCCTTTGGCCACTCGGGAACCCCACCGAATTGTCCTGTCCTGATTCGAGCGTATTGCACGCTGCAGGCCGGTCAGAAGCCCATTAAGTGGTGCGCATTCTAAGAGAGAGTGAAAGCCAGGGCAATAGCTTGTTGCAGCTATTTGCCTGTAAAAGCGGTCACTTGTGCAAACTTTGTCCAACAGCTAAGAGTAGAGGGCCAGTCCTTCAAGCACCAGGTCAGGCCGGTACCTTCCCAAAGAACCCATTGAATTGGGCAAGTGGCGAATACCACCGCCGGTAAAGAACAGGGGAATGTCCTGGCCAATCTGGGCCTTTGCCGTGGCGATGGCTGAGGTTACAAAGCCTGTGACCATGGCACGGCAACCGGCATATAAGCCGGTGCCGGTGCTGGCGCCAAAAACCAGTTCCCCTTCGGTAGGCTCAAGGCCAATGACCTTCGCCGTCCGGCTCAGTACCGCATCGGTCATCATTTGAAAGCCAGGGGCGATCCAACCGCCAAGGTGCTGGCCGTTGTTATCGATAAGGTCCGCTGTGGCAGCGGTACCGATATCCAGCACCAAGCAGGCGCCTTTAGCTTCATTAAAAGCGGCCAGCATGGCGAGCCAACGGTCAACCCCTAAGCGCTGCGGCTCGGCATAGGCACTGGTGACTCCAAAAGCCTTGGCCTCACTTTTAATCTCAAGGCACTCAATACCCTGCGACATGGCAAACGAGAAAAGCGCTTCGGCTATTGCCTCATTGCCCACAGAAGCGAAGAGCATCCGTTGGCAATCTGCCGGCACCGGCATCGCCGCAATCTGCTCGGCTTGAAAACGTATAGAGGGGGACAACTCTGCCCCCGAAAGCACCGCCGATTTAAGGAAGCTGTTACCGGCTTCAACCAAGAACGTTGTCATGGCTTCTCATTGATAATTCGCCGCCATAAATGCGGGTAACCTGGCCGCCGGCTTCCAGCAGCAAGGCGCCATCGCCTTCAATACCGCGGCAAATACCCACCTGCTGGCTCTTCTCGTTTTTAAGGACAACGGCCTGCCCCCAAAAGCAATCCAAGCGATTCCAATCATCAACAAAGGCGGCAAGGCCTTTATCGGCAAAAAGGGCGAGGGCTTCGTGCAAGGCACTGATGACCTTATTAGCAAGCTCAGTACGGTCGACTTGCTGACCATAGATTTGCTGTAAGTCCACCCAGGGTTGATCTATCCTACTGGCCGATTCTGGGGGCATGGCCACATTAAGGCCGACACCGATAATGATGTTCACCGGCCCATTAGCTTGGCCAACCATCTCCACCAGAATACCGCCTAGCTTGCGGCCATTGTGGTAAAGGTCGTTTGGCCACTTAAGACGTACCGCATCACCCAGCCAATCATTAATGGCTTTGGCAACGGCGACGCCGGTCACCAGGCTCAACCCTTGTAACGCGGCATGGCGGCTATCTAATTGCCAGAACAGGCTGAAATAGAGGTGGGCTCCAAAGGGCGAAACCCAAGTCTGCCCTCTTCTACCCCGCCCGGCAGTTTGACACTCGGCCAGCACCACGTCGCCGCTGGTCAGGCTAGCAGCGTCTTTTAGTAGGTCGTTGGTTGAACCAACTTCGGACCATACCTGAAGGTTCTCGCCAATGGACGCTTTGAGCCTGGATTCATCCAGTAAGGAGATGGGATACGGCAGGCGGTAACCTTTGCCTTTGACGCTGAACACGTCCAGGCCAAGGCGCCTGAGTTCTGCCATCCGTTTGGAGATTGATGCGCGGGACAGGGACAGCATTTCTCCCAGTTCCTCGCCTGAATGGAAGCGCCCATCAGCAAGCTGCGCTAACAGCAGCTGATTGGCGGGGTCGAGTTTTTTCATTTGAACGCATCTATTTAAAGTGAAAATTCTCCCGATGCGCCAATCAACCGGATCTCAGGGACCAGTCGGATACCAAACTTGGCTTCTACGTCATCCCGGATCTGACGCGCCAGCGTCAGCACATCATTGGCGGTCGCTTGGCCATAGTTGACCAAAACCAGTGCCTGATGCTGGTGCACGCCTGCTCCCCCCAGGCGCTTGCCCTTCCACCCGGCCTTATCGATAAGCCAGGCGGCTGGCACCTTGACCTGCTCATCGGCTTGGATAAAGCCTGGCAAGTCGGGATAACCTTCTTTCAACGCATCGAATGCTGTTCTTGTAATTGTTGGATTCTTATAAAAGCTACCGGCGTTACCCAAAAGAGAGGGATCAGGTAATTTAGCCCGGCGAACCGACTTGACCAGCTCGCTAATCTGGTGTGGTTCAGCGCCATCATATGCCAGTTCACTAAGCGGTGCATAGTCCAGTACCGGTTGCCACTGCTTTTCCAGTCGCAGGCCAAGGGCAGTGATAAACACCTTGCCTTGCAGCTCACCTTTAAAGATGGAGTCCCGGTAACCAAAGCGACATTCTTCGCGACTCAGCCGGTGCAGGCCGCCACCGTCAAAATCGATAAACTCGACGTACTCGCAGCGCTCGGCCAGTTCCACCCCATAGGCACCGATATTCTGGATGGGCGCCGCTCCGGCTGTCCCCGGTATCAGCGCAAGGTTCTCAAGGCCGCCAAGGCCCTGTGCTACCGTCCAATCCACTAGTTCAGGCCAGCTTTCGCCCCCCATCACATGCAGGTGATAAGCGTCATCGCTCTCACGCACTGTTCGCCCTTGGAGGGCGTTCTTGAGAATGAGCCCTTCATAATCTTCGCAGAACAGCACATTGGAACCGCCGCCAAGAGCCAAGACATTGGCGCTGGCAGCCAAGGGCAGAGCTTCGCGCAACGTATTGATGTCTTCCAGCAGGCAAAAACCTGAGCTATTGGCCGCAAGGCCGAATGTATTAAAGGGCTGAAGGGGAGTGTTGGATAGGATGTGCATGGTGAGAACCGCTTTTAAGAGGCGCTTAGTGTATCCAAGATGCCAGAAACGAAAAAGCCCCGGCCAAAAGACCGGGGCTCATTCATTTTAGTGGTGCTGATAGGCAGATTCGAACTGCCGACCTCACCCTTACCAAGGGTGCGCTCTACCAACTGAGCTATATCAGCACGCATATTAGGTGCCTGGCGGTGACCTACTCTCACATGGCGAATGCCACACTACCATCGGCGCGGCTGCGTTTCACTTCTGAGTTCGGAATGGAGTCAG
>NZ_RJUL01000015.1 GCF_003751625.1 Gallaecimonas pentaromativorans | reverse complement strand
CGCATTTCCCCTTGGTGTTCGCCGCCCATGGCGCAGTTGAGCAGCAAATGGCTGGTCAGCTCCATCTGACAGACCAAGCGCACCTGCGGGTAGCGTCCTTGCTCGGTGTTATCACCGGTAAAAGCGGCGCGGTTCCCTGCCGTGTCCTGGGCGCGGAACATCACCCCATCCACAGCCAGCAAGTTCAGGCCGCACCAGGTATCGAAAGCATGATGTTGGTAGCTGTGGTGGGCCAATCCTTCAAAAACGGCCCTGACCGGCGCTTCGCCAAGGCGCTGGCGGGCCTGCACCACGGCGCTGGGCGCGAGCAGAGGCTGCTGGTTGGCCAGCAGTACATCCAGACGATTGGCGATGTGCCACACCGACTCCTGGCGGAACAAGCTCATGCCGATAACGGTCCAGAGCACGGCATCGATGGGTAAACGGCGCCGACGCAGCGTGGCAACGCCGGTACTGGCAAAGGCTTGTTCCAGCACCGCCGGGTCGAGCAGAGCGGAAAACTGCTCGAGAGAGCGGTACTCGTTGCTGAAGGCAAAAGCGGAGGACAAGGCGGTTTGAAGACGCATAAAAAAATCCGACACCAAGGAGATGTCGGATTTTTTCATCACTGGAGGATCAGTCAAGCGATCGGTCTTAACTGATCAGCATTACGGCAGTTGCCGGGCTTTTTTAATGGGGGCGATAGACCCTGACGTTGTCAAAGCCTTGCTCTTGCAAGTACAGGGCCTGGAGCTTGCTCATCACGCCCTTGGCGCAATAGAGGTAGTAGAGCTGCTCTTTGGGCAGGTCGCCAAACTGGGTGGCCAGCTTATAGAAGGGAATGGTTTTGACCTCGACCCCAGCCACATCCAGCGGTTTGTCTTCTTCTTCATCCGGAGCGCGGATATCGAGGATAACGCCGTTGTCCGGCACCAGGGCGAAGGTCTCTACTTCCACCACCTGCTGGCTGGATTCGGTGGCGATGTCGCGAATATCCATGACCTTGGCCGACTCCAGCGCCTGGTCCAGCACCGCAAAATCAAAGCCTTCTTCGGTGGCTTCCACCTTTTTGATATCGGCGCGGACATTGGGACTTTTGGAGATCACGCCGCAGAACTCCGGCATGGTCTCGGCGATTTCAAAGGTGCCGATGGCGCGGGCGGTGTCCACTATCTCTTGCTTGTCGGTGAAAATCAGCGGCCGCAGGATAAGGGTGTCGACGCTGCGCTCAATCACGGTGAGGTTGGTCAGAGTCTGGCTGGATACCTGCCCTACCGCTTCGCCGGTCACCAGCGCCTGGATACCCATGCGCTCGGCCACCTTGGCGGCGGCGCGCATCATCATCCGCTTGAGCACCACTCCCATCAGGCCGTCGTCAATCTTCTCGAGGATCTCTCCCACCACCCCTTCAAAGGGCACGGTGACAAATTTCACCCGGTGCGAGGCGCCGAAACGGTCCCATAAGTGGTAGGCCATCTGCTTGGTGCCAATCTCATGGGCGTTGCCGCCGAGGTTGAAAAAGCAGTAGTGGGTGCGCGAGCCGCGGCGAATGGCTTGGTAGCTGGCCACCCCGGAGTCAAAGCCGCCGGAGATAAGGCTCAGCAAATCTTCCTGGGTTTTAATGGGGAAGCCGCCAAGGCCCGGGTGGCGCTGGGTCACGAGATAGAGCTTGTCGTCTTCTACCTCGATATTGAGGGTCACGTCAGGGTTTTTCAGGCGCACACCGCCGGTGGCGTTGTTCTGGTTCAGGCCGCCGCCCACGTAACGCTCTACCTCAATAGAAGAAAAGCTGTGCTTGCCGCTGCGCTTGACCCGCACGCAGAAGGTTTTGCCGGCCAGGGTGTGGCCCCAGGCCTGCTGGGCCACCTGGTAGATGTCGTGCACATCGTTAAAGGCAAACTGGGAGACTTCCAGCGCGTGAGCCACACCGGGGGTGGAGCAAATCTTCTCGATAACGGCGGCGCGGTCGGCGCTGTCTGGCACCCGCACTTCCAGCTTGTCCCAGAAGCGGTCCACTTTGGTGTCTTCTTCCACCCGGCGCACGGCTACCCGCAGATTGGATTCCAAGAGCTTGATAAAGCGCAGCCTTACCGACTTGCTCTTGATGGTGATTTCCGAATGGAGCTTGATGATGAACTTCACGAGATAACCCTGACTGACGCAAAAGCGTGCGGATTATACGCCCGATGGGCGGCGCTTTCACCCCAGCGCCGCCTTTAGTTAGTGCGAACCGGCAGGAATTTCGTCGCTGAACTTGGGTTTGCCCTGGTTGATGGCAATTTCCACCCGGCGGTTTTTGGCCCGGTTCAGCGCCGAGGTATTAGGCACTAGCGGGTGGGTATCGGCAAAGCCGCGCACCACCAGCCGGTTGCGGTCCAGCCCCGGCACCTTCAGCAACTCATTGGTGACCGCTAAAGCCCGTTGGATAGACAAATCCCAGTTGGAGCTATAAAGCTCGGAGTTAACTTGCATGTCGTCGGTGTAACCGGACACCGTTATCTCGCCGGGCACGTTTTTCAGCAGCGCGCCCACTTCACGAATAATGGGCCGGAACTGGGGCTGCAAGAACGCCGAGCCCGAAGGGAAAGAACCTTTCTCACGAATACGGATCACCAACTGCTGGCCCAGGGCTTCAAGCTCGATGGCGCCGTCTTTTATCTCCGAGCTCAGGGCCTGAGCCATGTTCTTGGCCAAGTCCTTCATCTGCTCAGAGTCCTGGGGCTGCTCCTGCTCGGGCTGCTCCACACTGCTTTGCTGGCCAGAGGTAGTAGACTCACCGCCCATCTTATTGTCGCGTTGGGTGTTCTCGCCGCCAACGTAGGAGCTTTCGCCGTCCTGAAACTCCAGGCTTTGCTGGGTCATCTCCATGGTTTGCTGCTGCACCGTCTCGATGGGAGTCGGCTCCGGCTTGCCGGGGCTGAACTCCTGGGCGATCACCGAGGTGCCCTTAGGAATGTCTTTGACCTCAATACGGTTTTGCACCCCGAAGGCGTACTTCATTGAGCCCGCAATTTGCTTGAACTTGAGCACGTCCATTTCTGAAAACGACAATAGCAGCACGAAAAAGCACATCAGCAGCGACATCAAATCGGCAAAAGTGCCCATCCAGGCCGGTAGGCCGGGCGGCGGGCATTTGCACTTGGGGGTATCGTCACTCATGCCTTATTCGTCCGTGGTCTTCACCTGGCGCTTGGACTCGGCCAGGTAATTTTTCAGCATGTTTTCGATAACGCGGGGGTTAAGGCCAGCCTGGATCCCCAGCACCGCATCGAGGATGAGGCGGCGGTTGAGCATCTCTTCGTTCATCCGCAGGCTGAGCTTGTCGGCGATGGGAATGGCCACCATGTTGGCCAGCACGGCGCCGTAGAGGGTAGTGAGCAAGGCCACCGCCATGGCCGGGCCTATGGCTTTGGGGTCGTCCATGTTTTTGAGCATGGCCACCAACCCCACTAGGGTACCGATCATCCCCATGGCGGGGCCTACGTCGGCCATGGCCTTGAAGATGGAAATGCCGCGCTCGTGACGCTCGGTGGTTTCGTTGATGTCTTTGTTGAGGTTTTCTTTAACCACCTCGACATCGTGACCGTCCACCAGCAGGTCGATGCCCTTACGGAAGAAGCCGTTTTTAACTTCTGCCTCTTCCAAGGCCAAAAAGCCCCCTTTACGGGCGGCATCGGCCATCTCGACCGCCTTCTCAATCAACTCTTCCGGCTTTTCGAGCTTGAACATGAACGCCTTCATGGCGATCTTGGTGGCGCCAAAGAACTGGCCCATATTGAATTTGACCAACACCACACAAAGGGAGCCGCCGATCACGATAAGCACAGAAGGGGTGTCGTAGAATGCGCTCAGCGAGCCACCTTGCACCATTGCCATGATAACGAAGGCAAAGGAGCCAATAAGACCGATAAGTGTTGCAAGATCCAAGGTAAGCCTCTCCTGATTTTTTACGCCGTTAGAATGACTATCTAACCAACAGCGTGTTTATTCTTGCCTGATGATAACGGATGAACAAGGGCAGAAGTTTGCGTTCAGGCAAGCTAGGCAGTAATTTGTGCGCCCAGACCTTCATCGACCAACAGCCACCAGGACTTAAGGGTAAAAGATGGCCAAAAAACAGCCTGAAAACATGACCTTTGAAGAAAACCTCAAAGAACTGGAAGCGGTAGTGACCCAGCTCGAACAAGGTGAGCTCAGTCTAGACGAGGCTTTAAAGCAGTTCGAGCGTGGTGTGGCGTTGAGTCGTGAAAGCGAGCACAAGCTCAAAGCTGCCGAACAGAAAGTGCAGATGCTGCTGGCCGACGGCCAGACCCTGGCCCCTTTTGAACACGAGCCCGACGCATGACCCTTGCCGAGCAACAGCAGCATTATCGCCAGCGCATCGATGGCTACCTTGGTGCCTTGATTGACGGCCTGCCGGCCCTGGCCCCCAACTTGAAGGCCGCCATGAAGCACGGCTTGCTGCTGGGCGGCAAAAGGGTTAGGCCCTTTTTGGTTTACAGCACCGGCACCATGCTGGGGCTGGACGAGCCGCGCCTGGACCCAATGGCGGCGGCGGTTGAATGTATCCACGCCTATTCCCTTATTCACGACGACTTGCCCGCCATGGACGACGACAAGCTGCGCCGTGGCCAACCGACGGTGCATGTCGCCTTTGACGAAGCCACCGCCATTCTGGCCGGTGACGCCCTGCAGGCGCTCGCCTTTGAAGAACTGGCCAAGTGCCAGGTCGCCAGCATTGAGGCCTTCAAAGCCCTGCTGGTGCTGTTTTCTCAGGCTGCCGGTTACCAAGGCATGGTTTCAGGCCAAGCCATGGACATGGCTGCCACCGGCCAAACCCTGAGCCTCGCGGCCCTTGAGCAGGTTCACGCCCACAAGACCGGCGCCCTTATCCGCGCCAGCGTGCTGATGCCAACGTTGATGGCTGGCAGCGCGCCTGAACATGTTGAAGCCCTGGCCACTTTTTCCGAGAAACTGGGACTTGCCTTTCAGGTTCAAGACGACATTTTGGACGTCACCGCCAACACCGAAACCCTCGGCAAGACCCAGGGCAAGGACCAGCGGGACCACAAGGCCACCTACCCGGCCCTGCTGGGACTGAACCAGGCCCAAACCAAAGCCCAGACTCTGGTAGACGAAGCGCTGTCCTGCTTGGCTTCATTACCCTACAATAGCGAGCATTTAGCGGCCCTTGCCCGCTATGTCATCACTCGAGAGCGCTAAAGGCGCCAGCAAAGCAATGATGAGCATCGATAACAAAAATTACCCGCTGTTAAGTGGCATCTCCTCGCCTGAGGATCTGCGTAAGATCCCTCAAGACCAGCTCGCGGAAGTATCCGACGAGCTGCGCCGCTATTTGTTGGAGTCGGTCAGCCAATCCTCCGGCCATCTGGCCTCCGGCCTTGGCACTGTCGAGCTGACCGTTGCCCTGCATTACATCTACCAGACCCCCTTTGACAGGCTGGTTTGGGATGTAGGCCACCAGGCCTACCCCCACAAGATTTTGACCGGCCGGCGTGAGCAAATGGGCACTATTCGCCAGAAAAACGGCCTGCACCCCTTCCCTTGGCGCGAAGAGAGCGAGTACGACGTATTGTCGGTAGGCCACTCTTCCACCTCCATCTCCGCCGCCCTCGGCATGGCCATTGCCGCCGAAAAAGAAGCGGCCGGGCGCAAGGTAGTGTCGGTGATTGGCGACGGCGCCATGACCGCCGGCATGGTCTTTGAGGCCATGAACCACGCCGGGGATGTCGGTACCGACATGGTGGTGGTGCTAAACGACAACGAGATGTCCATCTCCGAGAACGTTGGCGCCCTCAACAAACACATGGCGCGCTTGCTGTCAGGCAGCCTCTACACCTCCTTTCGTGAAGGCGGCAAGAAGGTGCTGTCCGGCATTCCCCCCATCAAGGCCCTGGCCAAAAAGGCCGAGGAACACCTCAAGGGCATGGTGGTGCCGGGCACCTTGTTTGAAGAGCTGGGCTTTAACTACATCGGCCCCATCGACGGCCACGACGTCGACGCCCTGGTCGATTGCCTGCGCAACATGCGTAACCTCAAAGGGCCGCAGCTGCTGCATGTGATGACCAAAAAAGGCAAAGGCTATGCCCCTGCCGAGAAAGACCCCATCGGCTATCACGGCGTACCCAAGTTCGACCCGGCTAAGGATTGCCTGCCCAAATCCCAGGGCGGCAAACCCAGCTTCTCGGCCATCTTTGGCGACTGGCTGTGCGACATGGCCGCCAAGGATTCAAAACTGATGGGCATTACCCCGGCCATGCGCGAAGGCTCGGGTATGGTCAAATTCAGCCAGGAGTTCCCCGGCCAGTATTTTGATGTGGCCATTGCCGAGCAGCACGCCGTGACCCTGGCCGCCGGTTTTGCCATCGAAGGCTTAAAGCCCGTGGTTGCCATCTATTCGAGCTTTTTGCAGCGCGCCTACGACCAGCTCATTCACGACGTGGCCACCATGAACCTGCCGGTGCTGTTTGCCATCGACCGCGCCGGTATCGTTGGCGCCGACGGCCCCACCCACCAGGGCGCCTTTGATTTGAGCTACCTGCGGGCCATCCCCAACATGGTGGTCATGACCCCAAGCGACGAAAACCAATGTCGCCAGATGCTCTACACCGGTTACCAGCACAGCGGCCCTGCCGCCGTGCGCTACCCCCGAGGCAGTGGCAAAGGCATCGCCGTTGACAAAACCATGACCGCCCTACCCATCGGCAAGGGCGAGCAGGTACGCAGCGGCAAGAAAGTGGCCATCCTCGCCTTCGGCACCTTGCTCACAGAAGCATTGAAAGCCGCAGAAGAGCTGGACGCCAGCGTCTGCGACATGCGCTTTGTCAAACCCCTGGACGGCGCTTTGGTGGAAGCCATGGCTGCTAGCCATGAGCTGCTGGTGACACTGGAAGAAAACGTCATCATGGGCGGCGCCGGCTCAGCCGTTGCTGAGCACCTTAACAAAGCCCAACTCCCCACCGCCTTGTTGCAACTGGGCCTGCCAGATGAGTTCATCAAGCACGGCAGTCAGAGCGAGATATTGGCTGAGTTGAGGCTTGATAGCGCTGGTATTGTGGCCAGTATCAAAACAAGGCTGGCCTAGCCTATTAAAAAGCCCCGTAATTCGGGGCTTTTTACATGGACTCATGTCTGATCTCTGCACCTTAATCACCAAGCTGCTGGCCCAAGAAGTTCAGTACAGTACGGTAGTAAAGTGCACGATGTTCAGGGTCCCGGAACCCGTGGCCTTCCTTGTCCAGCACCAGACTTTCGAATGGTTTGTGAGCAGCCTTAAGTGCCGTAGCCAGTGCCTCATATTGCTCAATAGGTGCACGTTTATCTTGTGTCCCGTGAGTTAACAGCAGGGGCACTTTAAGGCGTCCTACCTGAGCCGCTGGCGACATGGCGAGAAGCTGAGCCTCATCCTCCCCTAATGCCTGATCCAGGTAAGCCTCGCCGTTGTAATACTCAGGGACATCTCCTTCTTCCTTCATTAACGGCAAGTCATAAACACCAGCGTTGGCCACAGCACAGCGATACTTGTCAGGATAAATAATGGCACTCATCACCGCCGAGTAGCCCCCGAAACTGCCACCCATGATGCATACCTTATCCTTAGCAATATCTTTCTCACGAATAGCCCAATCCACCGCCTCGGCGATATCCCGTTGAATCAAATCACCCCAATGACGATAGCCAGCTTCCACGAAGGCGGCTCCGTATCCCCCTGAACCCCTATAGTTAACACGAAGCACAGCGTAACCATGCTGAGAAAGGATATGGACATCGCGGTCAAAGGCCCAATGGTCACGGACACCATGAGGACCACCGTGCACCAGCACCACCAACTTATGATGCTTACCGGCTCTATCTGGTCTTGGTGGCGTATAGTAACCGTGCAGCATCAGGCCATCGGACGCCTTGAAACTGAACGGTTCTGACGGCATCAAGGCTTTACGATCAAGAGTGGCGTAGAAAGAAAAAAGCTGCGTAACACTGCGCTTTTTTTGATCAAACAAATAAAGCGAGCCAGGGTCGGTATCCGTTTCGGTGAGTAAGACGTATTGACTACCGTCAGGGGTTGAACTGGTGATGGTCAGTTCAGTTCCAGGGAAAGTCGCCAGTAAATCTTTAAAAGTCTTTGCTTCCTGATGCTGGCCATTGATTATTAGATAAGACGGTAAACCATCTTCTACCTCAAGCCCATAAACTAGATGATCATTTAGGGATGTGAGGACGTTGGTGACACTCGAGACAGGGTCGACATAAAGCTTCTTATAATTTCCTTGGTCCAATTCATACTTATACAGACCAAGTGGGCCGCCATCATCTCCACGAAGCACATAAAGGCCTTTACCGCTATTATCGAAACCTAAAGGCGTAATGTCTCCAGTCGCCAATGGCTTCCAAGGTTCTTTACCCTCTTGGTGTAGATAAACTTGAGATTTCGCATTTTTATCGGAACCGTATGCCGCACCTATAGACTGGTCAGGACGTAATAGAAATTCCGCATCAGGAACAGGAGCCATCAAGTTCATGCTCCTTTCCAAGCCCCGGTAAATGTCTAACTTCATCACCTGGGCAAAAGTTCCCTGATCGCTGCTCATTAGCTGCGAACCAATTAATATATGCTGCGAGTCATTAGGCAAAGCATCAATAAAACTGGCCCACCCATATGTACTTTGGGTACGCTTTATATGACTACCCGTCTGCTTTTCGCCAGCACTGTAGCCATAAATCATCTTGCCTTTCTTGCCATCACGATTGAAAGCGAATAGCTCCCCGTAATAAACAGGTTCTTCTTGCCAGCCGAGTTTTTCCACCACCTTAGCGACAATACGTTCATCATTAGCCCAGTAGAAACTGCCAAATTCTTTGGTGCCGCCAAGGCGCACACCGCCGACGAAATGCATGTCTTTTGTGGCGACAACCTTGATGGTACGTTCATCGTTGTCAACGACGGCAAAAGCCAAATAATCGCCACTAGGAGATATCTTGGCTTCCTGTAATGGCGATCGAGCAGAGAGCTGGTTGATTAACTCGTTATCAAGGGAGGTAGCGACGGCAGGGGTCACACTGGCACTGGCTAAACATGCCAAAACCGGTAAAAGTAAGCGAAACAGATCCATCTGCGTTTTCCTGTTAATGCACTTCGGCCGGATTATCGCAAATTAACAAAAGTTAAATCAACAATTAACAAAAGGGGTGCCATTGATAGCGTCATTATCCCAGCCAGACCAGCAATCCCTGCAGGCAGGCGAAAGCCAGAAAGCCCGCCAGCACATCGTCAATCATGATGCCAAAGCCGCCGTGAATATGCCGGTCGCACCAACTGATGGGC
This sequence comes from Gallaecimonas pentaromativorans, assembly GCF_003751625.1. Classification (NCBI taxonomy): domain Bacteria; kingdom Pseudomonadati; phylum Pseudomonadota; class Gammaproteobacteria; order Enterobacterales; family Gallaecimonadaceae; genus Gallaecimonas; species Gallaecimonas pentaromativorans. Next base: position 27,488 of record NZ_RJUL01000015.1, on the reverse strand, counting down.
CAGGGTTTGAGCACGTCAAAAAACCGGAACAGCAAAAAGCCGGTCAGCAGCCATTGCCAGGTAACAGGGACCATAAAAAGGGTGATAAGCATGCCGGCCACTTCGTCCCAAACGATGGCGCTGTGGTCGTGTACCCCCATGTCGCGGCTGGCACGGGCGCAGATATAAACGCCGCCGTAGATAGCCACCAGGGTCAGGGCCAGATAGGCCAGCCAGGGCAAGGGGCTTAGCAGCAAAAACACCGGGATGGCGGCCAGGCTGCCAAAGGTACCCGGCGCCTTGGGCGCCAGCCCAGAGCCAAACCCCAGAGCCAGGAAATGCCAGGGGTTTTTCAGGCTAAGCCGTTTTACCGGGTTGAGCGCAGCGCTCATGACCAACAATGCTCATAACCCCGCACATCCAGCTCCACTGTCTGGCCGTGATTGAGGTAGCTGATCCCTTCGCCGCCACGCAGCTGGCCAACGCAGCTGTGTTTGACGCCACAATGGGCCAATGCGGTATCCAGAGCGCCTTTTTGCGCTTCGGGCACGGTAAAGAGCAGCTCGTAGTCGTCGCCGCCGCCAAGGGCCAGCTGCCAGGCACTTTCCAGGGCCATGGTACCCAGCAGGGCCTGGCTCAGGGGGAGCTTGTCCAGGAACAGATTGGCACCGCAGTGGCTGGCACTGAGGATATGGCCAAGGTCGGAGGCCAGGCCATCGGAGATATCAATGGCGCTGGAGGCCACACCACGCAGCGCCTGGCCGGCCAATAGCCTTGGGGTTGGGTAGTTAAGACGGCCCACCAAAAACTCGTGGTGATCGCTACTGGCCTGCTCCCGGCCTTGTACCAGTGCCAGGCCAAGGGCGGCGTCGCCCAAGGTGCCGGTGACATAAAGCCAGTCGCCGGGCTTGGCGCCGCTGCGGGTCAGTTGCTTGCCGGCGGGGATTTTTCCTTGGGCGGTGATGGTCACCGACAGGGGGCCACGGGTGGTATCGCCACCCACCAGGGTCACGCCGTAGTAGTCGCACACTTCCACCACGGCGCTGGCAAACTCGGCCAGCCAGGCATCATCGGCATCCGGCAGGGTCAGGGCCAGAGACACCCAGGCCGCTTCGGCGCCCATGGCGGCCAAGTCGGAGAGGTTCACCGCCACCGCCTTGTGGCCAACTGCTCGGGCCGGGGTATCGAGGGGAAAGTGCACGCCAGCCACCAGGGTGTCGGTGGTCACCGCCAGCAGGGTGCTGTCGGAGACAGCGAGCAGAGCGCAGTCGTCGCCAATGCCCAGCACCACGTCTTTGCGCTGGTGGCCCTTGCCTTTGAAATAGGTGTCGATCAGTGCGAATTCACGGCTTGCCATCAATAAAAAGCCAGCATTACTGCTGGCCCTCCTGAGGTTCCGGTCGGGCTTACTTGCCCTGCTGGTCCCTGATAAATTTGTCCAGTACACCGTTGACGAACTTGTGGCTGTCCTCGGCGGCAAAGGTCTTGGCCAGTTCGATGGCCTCGTTCAGTGCCACTTTGTACGGCACGTCCTTGCGGCGGGTCAGCTCGTAGAGCCCCAGGCGCAGAGCCGCCTTTTCTACCAGATCCACGTCGTCCAGCGGGCGGCTGACATAACGGGTCAGGATGGTGTCCAGTTCATCGGTATGGGTAGCCACACCTACGATGAGGTCGCGAAAATAATCCACGTCCACTTCGTTCATGTCCTGCTCGGTCAGGAACTGGTGCTCCACCTCGGCGATGGGATCCTTGGTCATCTGCCATTGGTAAATGGCTTGCAGCGCCAGACGGCGCGCTTTGCGACGAAAAGCCGGTTTCATCAGCCCTCCAGCGCGTCGATGACGTTGACCATTTCCAGGGCAGACAGGGCCGCTTCGGCGCCCTTGTTACCGGCCTTGGTACCGGCACGCTCAATGGCCTGCTCGATGGTGTCGGTGGTCAGTACACCGAAGGCAACGGGGATGTCGTAATCCATGGCCACGGAAGCCAGGCCCTTGTTGCACTCGGCACAGACGTATTCGAAATGGGGAGTACCGCCACGGATCACGGCGCCAAGAGAGATAATGGCGTCGTATTTTTTGCTGGCCGCCACTTTCTTGGCTGCCAGAGGCAGTTCGACCGCACCGGGCACACGCACGATGGTGATGTGCTCTTCCGGCACCTGGCCGTGACGCTTCAGGGCGTCGATAGCGCCGTCCACCAGGGAATCGACAATAAAGCTATTAAAACGGGACACCACCAGCGCAAACTTGTGCTTGGGCGCCGCGAAACCGCCTTCGATGATCTTCATAGCGTGACTCTTGACCCGAGAAAAACGGCGCTATGGTAGCACAGCGCCTGACAATGGCCTACTGCTTACAAGGCCCCTTATTCGGCGACGTATTCCACCACTTCCAGCCCGAATCCACTCAAGGAGTGGTAGCGCTTGTCGGAGCTGGACAGCAGCCGCATTTTACCGACCCCAAGGTCGGCGAGAATTTGCGACCCTACCCCCACCCGGCGGCTGGTACCGCTCCATTGGGCCGGGGCCGGTTCCTGGCCGCAATCTTGGGCGGCAAAGTGCAACAATTTACGCACCAGGTCGCTGTCGCTCTCTTCCGAGCCCAGCAGCACCAGCACCCCGCCTTCACTGCCGATGCGTTCCATGGCTTTATACAAAGGCCAGCTGCGCGACATGGTGCGGTCTGAGAGCAACAAATCGGTCAGGCGGCTATGCAGATGCACCCGCACCAGGGTAGGCGCATCGGCAGATACCTCACCGTTTTTAAGGGCAAAGTGCAGGCGGCCATCGATGGTGTCGCGGTAAGTGACCAGATCAAACTCGCCGTACAGGGTTGGCAGTTTGCACTGGGTGATGCGCTCGATGGTGGTCTCGTGCAAGGAGCGGTATTCAATGAGGTCGGCAATGGTGCCCACCTTGATACCGTGCTTCTCGCCAAAGACTTCCAGCTGCGGCCGGCGGGCCATGGTGCCGTCGTCGTTGAGAATTTCAACGATAACGCCGGAGGGTTCAAAACCGGCCAGGCGCGCCAGATCGCACCCGGCTTCGGTGTGGCCGGCGCGGGTCAGCACGCCGCCGTCCTGGGCCATGATCGGGAAGATATGCCCCGGCTGGACAACATCGGCGGCCACGGCGTTTTTATCCACCGCCGCCAGCACGGTACGGGCCCGGTCAGCGGCGCTGATACCGGTGGTCACCCCTTCGGCGGCCTCGATGGACACGGTAAAGGCGGTGCCAAACTGGGCGTTGTTGTCTTTGGCCATCAGCGGCAGATTCAGGCGCTGGCAGCGGTCGCGGGTCATGGTCAGGCAGATAAGGCCGCGGCCATGGGTGGCCATGAAGTTGATGATTTCAGGGGTGATTTTCTCGGCGGCGACAATCAGGTCGCCTTCGTTTTCCCGGTCTTCATCGTCCATGAGAATGACCATCTTGCCGGCACGAATGTCGTCGATGATGTCTTTGATGGGTGACAGGGCCATGCTCATTCCTTATTTCAAGAAGCCGCTGCGGGCTAACAAATCCAGTGTAACCGTTTCTTTTTTATCCGGGCTCGGGGCCAGCAACCGCTCTATGTAACGGGCCAGCAGGTCCACCTCCAGGTTGACCTCGCTACCGGCTTTCCAGCCGGCTATTGTGGTCTCACCCTGGGTGTGGGGCACTATGGTCAACAGGAAACGCTGTCCTTCCACGGCGTTGACGGTAAGGCTGATGCCGTCCACCGTTACCGAGCCCTTCTCGGCGATATAGCGAGCAAGCTCAGCCGGCGCCTTGAGCCAAAACTCAATAGCCCGGCCGGTGCTGTGGCGGCTCTCGACGCTAGCCACCCCATCAACGTGGCCGGAGACCAAATGGCCCCCCAGGCGGGTGGTGGGCAGCAGCGCCTTCTCAAGGTTTACCGGGCTACCGGCCTTGAGCTTGGCAAAGCCGGTGCGTTTTAAGGTTTCGCTGGAGACATCGGCGCTGTAGCCGTCGCCGTGCAGCGCGGTTACTGTCAGGCACACGCCATTGGTGGCGATGGAGTCGCCCAGTTTGACGTCGCTCAAATCCAGCTTTCCGCTGGCAATGCGCACTATGGCATCGCCGCCGCTGGCCTTGATGCTGGCCACCTTGCCTACCGCTTCAATAATACCGGTAAACATCACACCTCCAGTGTCAGGCGGATGTCATTCCCCACCTGACGCACATCTTTGATTGTAAAGCGCGGCGCCTGGGCCATGTCGGTAAAGACCGGCAGCTCCACCAAACCCCGGCTGACATCCCCCATCAGGGTCGGCGCCAGGTACAGCACCAGTTCGTCCACCAGGCCTTCACTTAAGAAGGCGCCCGCCAGCTTGGCACCGGCTTCCACCAGCACCGAGTTCACCGGCAGTTTCTTGAGCAAGGTCTTGAGAAAATCCTTCTCGCCCAGGCGCAGCTTTTCCACGTGGTCGGGGAAATCGCGGTGATCGGTATGGTGGCTCACCACCCAGGCCGGGCTCGGCACCTGGAAAAAGCCGTTGTCAGAGCCCAGGCGTTGGCGCCTGTCCAGCACCACCCGTAGCGGCTGGCGCAGGGTCTCAAGAGGGTAGTGGTCGGGGAACTGCTCGGCACGCACGTTGAGGGACGGCTCGTCGGTCAGCACAGTGCCGGCGCCGGTGATGATGGCGCCGCTCATGGCGCGAAGGCGCTGCACGTCGGCCCGGGCGTCAGGGCCGGTTATCCACTTGGACTGGCCGTTTTTAAGGGCGGTGCGACCATCGAGGCTGGCCGCGAGTTTTAACCGCACAAAAGGCAGGCCGGTTTCCATCTTCTTCAAAAAGCCGGGGTTGAGCGCCCGGGCGTCGGCTTCCAAAAGGCCATGCTGGGTAGCAATGCCGGCGTCTTCGAGAATTTTCAGGCCCTTGCCGGCCACCTTGGGGTTGGGGTCGACCATGGCGGCAATCACCTTGGCCACCCCGGCCTTAACCAGCGCCTCGGCGCAAGGGGGGGTGCGGCCATAATGGGCGCAGGGCTCCAAGGTCACATAAGCGGTGGCACCACGGGCGAGGTCACCGGCCATATTAAGGGCGTGTACCTCGGCGTGAGGAGTACCGGCTTGTTTATGCCAGCCCTCCCCTACCAACTCGCCGTCTTTAACGATAACGCAGCCCACGGCGGGGTTGGGCTCGGTTGTGTAGCGGCCCTGGGCCGCCAGTTTGATGGCGCGGGCCATCCACTTTGCATCGGTCATGGGGTTCTCAGTCTTCCAGGCGGGCGATGGCCTCGCCGAATTCCTTGACGTCTTCAAAACTGCGGTACACGGAAGCAAAGCGGATGTAGGCCACTTTATCCAGGCCCTTGAGGGCATCCATGACCAACTCGCCAATCATGCCGGAATTGACTTCCCGCTCGCCGGTGGCGCGCAGGGTACTTTGAATTTTGTTGATGGCCTGTTCGACCTTTTCGGCCGACACCGGCCGTTTTTCCAGGGCCCGCATGATGCCGCCACGCAGCTTCACCTCGTCAAAAGGCACGCGGATACCGTCGCGCTTGATGACGCGGGGCATCACCAGTTCGGCGGTTTCAAAGGTGGTGAAGCGTTCGTGACAGGCCAGGCATTCGCGACGACGGCGAACCTGGTGGCCGTCTGCCACCAGCCGTGAGTCAATCACCTTGGTGTCGTCGGCGCTACAGAAAGGGCAATGCATGTTGGGGCCTCCCAAAGAAAACTGGCCGCTTGCGCGGCCAGTGAAGGATACCCGAATCCTTGGTTTTTATTAACCGTAAACCGGGAAGCGGCGGCAAAGATCAAGCACTTGGCCTTTAACGCGCTCAATGGTGGCTTCATCGTTGATGTTGTCCAGCACGTCGCAGATCCAACCGGCCAGGGCGGTGACTTCGGCTTCGCCAAAACCACGGCTGGTGACCGCCGGGGTGCCCAGGCGCAGGCCTGAGGTCACGAAGGGCGAACGGGGATCGTTAGGCACGGAGTTCTTGTTGACGGTGATGTTGGCGCGGCCAAGGGCGGCGTCGGCATCTTTACCGGTGATGTCTTTGTCGATGAGGTCAACCAGGAACAGGTGGTTCTCGGTGCCGCCAGAGACAATCTTGTAGCCGCGCTCTTGCAGCACCTTGACCATGGCCTTGGCGTTTTTCACCACTTGCTGCTGCATGGCCTTGAACTCGGGGCTCAGGGCTTCTTTGAAGGCCACCGCTTTAGCGGCAATCACGTGCATCAGCGGGCCGCCCTGGCCGCCGGGGAACACGGCGGAGTTGAGCTTCTTGTAAACCGCTTCGTCGCCGCTGGCAGAAAGAATCAAACCGCCACGAGGGCCAGCCAGGGTTTTGTGGGTGGTGGTGGTGACCACATGGGCGTGGGGCAGCGGTGAAGGGTAAACACCGGCGGCGATAAGGCCGGCCACGTGGGCCATGTCCACAAACAGGTAGGCGCCTACTTCGTCGGCGATTTCACGGAACTTAGCCCAGTCGATCACCTGGCTGTAGGCGGAGAAGCCGGCCACGATCATCTTCGGCTGGTGTTCTTTAGCCAGGGCGCGCACTTCTTCGTAGTCGATAAGGCCGGTTTCCTGGTTGATGCCGTACTGCACCGCTTTGTACATTTTGCCGGAGAAGCTGACAGAGGCGCCGTGGGTCAGGTGGCCGCCGTGGGCCAGGCTCATGCCCAGTACCACGTCGCCCGGCTCACAAAGGGCCATGTAAACGGCGCTGTTGGCCTGGGAGCCGGAGTGGGGCTGCACGTTAACGTAGTCGGCGCCAAACAGCTCTTTGGCACGGTTGATGGCCAGCTCTTCAGCAATGTCCACATACTCACAGCCACCGTAGTAACGCTTGTGGGGGTAGCCCTCGGCGTATTTGTTGGTCAGCTGGGAACCCTGGGCTTCCATCACGCGCTTGGAGGTATAGTTTTCAGAGGCGATCAGCTCAACGTGATCCTCCTGGCGCTGCACTTCCTGCTGCATGGCTTCCCACAGGGCGGGATCGAATTCGGCGATGGACAGTTTTGAATCCAGCATGGTTTCTCCAGGGCAAGCTACCCGTCAGTTCGTCATTAGAAAAAAGTGGCCGGTATTTTACCCCGATACGCAATCGGTTTCCTATCCCGGATCGCTGGCAAGGCCAACTCGATGGGATACAATAGGCCGCATTTCACATCCTCAATAGAGAGAGGCATATGGCTCAGTACATCTATACCATGAGCCGGGTGAGCAAGGTCGTACCACCCAAGAAGTACATTTTGAAAAACATTTCATTGTCCTTCTTCCCGGGTGCCAAGATCGGCGTACTCGGCCTCAACGGTGCCGGTAAGTCTACCTTGCTGCGCATCATGGCAGGGGTTGATAAGGAAATCGACGGCGAAGCCCGGCCTCAGCCCGGCATCAATGTTGGCTACCTGCCCCAGGAACCACAGCTCGATCCGACCAAAACCGTGCGCGGCAACGTTGAAGAAGCGGTGCAGGACGTAATAGACGCCATGCGCCAACTGGACGAGGTGTATGCCGCCTACGCCGACCCGGACGCGGATTTCGACAAGCTGGCCAAAAAACAGGGCGAGCTGGAAAACCTCATCCAGGCCAAAGACGGCCACAACCTCGACAACACCCTGGAGCGCGCCGCCGAGGCCCTGCGTCTACCGGCCTGGGATGCCGACGTGACCAAGCTGTCCGGTGGTGAGCGCCGCCGCGTGGCGCTGTGCCGCCTGCTGCTGTCGCGCCCCGACATGCTGCTGCTGGACGAACCCACCAACCACTTGGACGCCGAATCCGTGGCCTGGTTGGAGCGCTTCTTGCACGACTACACCGGCACCGTGGTAGCCATCACCCACGACCGTTACTTCCTGGACAACGTGGCCGGCTGGATCTTGGAACTGGACCGCGGCGAAGGCATTCCCTGGGAAGGCAACTACTCCTCCTGGCTGGAACAGAAGGAAAAACGCCTGGAGCAGGAAGAGAAATCCGAAGCGGCCCGCCAAAAATCCATCCAGAAGGAATTGGAGTGGGTGCGCCAAAACCCCAAAGGGCGCCAGGCCAAATCCAAGGCCCGTATGGCCCGCTTTGAAGAGCTGCAAAGCCAGGATTTCCAAAAGCGCAACGAGACCAACGAACTCTTTATTCCCCCCGGCCCGCGCCTGGGTGACAAGGTGCTGGAAGTGAGCAACCTGAAAAAGAGCTACGGCGACCGGGTGCTGATTGACGACCTGAGTTTCAGCGTACCCAAGGGTGCCATCGTCGGTATCATCGGCCCCAACGGCGCCGGTAAATCCACCCTGTTTCGAATGATCCAGGGAGCCGAGAGCCCGGATTCCGGCGCCATCTCCCTGGGTGAAACCGTGCAAGTGGCAGCGGTAGACCAGTTCCGCGACAGCATGGACGGCAAGAAAACCGTCTGGGAAGAAGTGTCTGGCGGCCAGGACATCCTGAAAGTCGGCAATATCGAGATCCCCAGCCGCGCCTACGTGGGCCGTTTTAACTTCCGTGGCAACGACCAGCAAAAGCGGGTTGGCGAACTCTCCGGTGGTGAGCGTGGCCGTCTGCACCTGGCCAAACTGCTGCAATCGGGCGGTAACTTCCTGCTGCTGGATGAACCGACCAACGATCTGGACATCGAGACCCTGCGCGCCCTGGAGAACGCCCTGTTGGATTTCCCCGGCTGCGCCATGGTCATCTCGCACGACCGTTGGTTCCTCGACCGGGTAGCCACCCATATCCTCGACTACCGTGACGAGGGCCAGGTGAACTTCTTCGAAGGCAGCTACACCGACTACGAGGAATACATGAAGGCCAAGTTCGGCGCCCAGGCCATGGAACCGCACCGCATCAAATACAAGAAACTGGGCTAACCTTAGCCATGGCTAAACAAATGCCGCCTTCAGGCGGCATTTTTATTGGTCGCTTCTATACTTAGGCAACCTAAAACGGAACACAGCCATGGTTGAGCGAAGTCGTTTCATCCAATTTGTTGGCAATACGCCAGTACGTATCTGCAAAGGCGAGCGCTGCTGGGATTTCACCCTTCTCGATCTCTCGTTGCAAGGTGCCGTGGTCTGCGGCGCCCTTCCTTCCGATCTCCTGCTGGGCGATCACGCCACTTTGAGTCTGCGCCTGCCCGAGGGCGATGCCTTTATTCAGATGCACACCCAGGTGCGCTATCTGGAAGGGGAACGCCTGGGGATGGAGTGCCTGAAGATCTGTGCCGATTCTTCCGGCCACCTCAAACGCATGGCCGCCCTCTATCTTGGCTCGACCAACTGGCTGTACCGCGATTGTTTTACCTTGTGGGAGGACCAATGGTGACTGAAGATCGCCGCGACTTTACCCGTATTCCGTTCCAGCGCACCGCCAGCCTCTGCCTTGGCAGCCAGTGCTGGGCCACCGAGGTTCAGGACTTGTCTCTCAAAGGTGCCCTGGTCACCCGGCCTGGCCATTGGCCAGCCCGCATCGGTGAGTATTGCCAACTGACCTTGGCCCTGGATGACGTAGGCGACGACATCCGCCTGAGCTGCACCCTGGTGGGCACCAGCGAGGGGCGCCTGCACTTGCTGGTTAACGAAATGGACGTGGAATCGGCCAGTCGGCTGCGCCGTCTGGTAGAACTCAACCTCGGCAACCCCGAGCTGTTGGAGCGAAACCTCGGCAACCTTATCGACAGCCAACTGCACCACTAAAAAAGCCGCCCGATGGGCGGCTTTTTCACATCAAGGCCTCCAGGGCCTCCGCGAGTTTGGTTACCCCTATCACCTCCATGCCTTTGGGTAAGGTCTTGGGTACATTGCCCTTGGGCACAATGGCGCGGGTAAAACCGTGTTTGGCCGCTTCGTTAAGGCGCTCAGAGCCCGAGGGCACCGGGCGAATTTCCCCGGACAAGCCCACTTCCCCGAAGATCACCATATCCCGAGGTAACACCTTATTGCGAAAGCTCGACACCATGGCCAGCAGCATGGCGAGGTCTGCGCTGGTTTCGCTTACCCGCACCCCGCCCACCACGTTGACAAACACGTCTTGGTCTGACATCTGCAAACCGCCATGGCGGTGCATCACCGCCAGCAGCATCGATAAGCGGTTTTGCTCCAGGCCCACCGCCACCCGGCGCGGGTTATTCAAAGGCGAGGCATCCACCAGGGCCTGCAATTCCACCAGCAGCGGCCGGGTACCTTCCCAGATCACCATAACGATAGAGCCCGGCGCCTGCTCCTCGGCCCGTTGCAAGAAGATGGCCGACGGGTTGGACACTTCCTTGAGGCCCTGGCCGGTCATGGCAAAGACCCCCAGCTCGTTGACGGCGCCAAAGCGGTTTTTCTGGCCACGCAGGGTACGAAAACGAGAATCGCTGTCCCCTTCCAGTAAAATCGAGCAGTCAATGCAGTGCTCCAGCACCTTGGGGCCGGCCAGGGTGCCGTCTTTGGTAACGTGGCCCACCATGATGATGGCCACATTGTTCTGCTTGGCAAAGCGGGTGAGATAAGCCGCCGATTCACGAACCTGGGACACCGAACCCGGCGCCGACTGGATGTCGGCCATGTGCATCACCTGGATGGAGTCAATCACCATCACCTTGGGCTTTTCCTGCTCGGCGATAGCCATGATGGTTTCAATGCTGGTTTCGGTAAGCATCTTGAGCTTGCCGTTAGGCAGCCCCAGGCGCTTGGCGCGCATCGCCACCTGCTGCAAGGACTCCTCGCCGGTGACATAAAGGGTGGGCATGGTTTCGGCCAAGCCGCACATGGTTTGCAGCAGCAAGGTGGATTTACCGGCGCCGGGGTGGCCGCCAATCAGCACCGCCGAGCCCGGCACTATACCGCCGCCCAGCACCCGGTCCAGCTCGCCAAAACCACTGTGAATACGGGGCAGCTCGGTTAAATCTACCTCAGCCAGGGTGGTTACCTGGGCGGTGGTGGCGCCGGCATAACCGGTGCGGCTGGCCGGGCCCGACGGCGCCGGGGCCAGGCGCATCTCACTGATGGTGTTCCAGGCGCCGCATTCACTGCACTGGCCTTGCCAGCGTGGAAAATCGGCACCGCAATCGCTGCAAACGTAGGCGGTTTTACGTTTCGCCATGAGATCCTCTTAACATCATTGTTACCGGCCGACTCGACAGCCCTGCTGCGGCGCCACATAATGGACGTAATACTGGTTCCAGCGTCTTTTCTGTGTTCGAAATCCGTTCTGAATTCAAGGATGTATCCAATCATCCCATTATCAGCCAACTCCGCGCCCTGGTGGGCGAGCCGGAGTTCGAGGCCCTGTTTAATCAATTAACCGAAGGCGAAGACACCAATACCCGCTTTTTGTTGCGCATGGAACTGCGCCGGGTGGCGGCGCCCTGCCAACGGGTGATTGACCTGCGCCCCAAGGGTATCAAACGCTGCCAGTTGGTTGAGCATAAAGGCCAGACCCACTACATGGACGAAGGCGCCAGGCGCATCTTCGAGGCCGGCCTCAAGGAATTTGCCGGCCGTTATACCATGGCCATTTACGAGGACATAGACCGCTATGCTCTCTCGGCCAGGCAGCTTAGCCAAGACGCCGAGGAAGAAGACGACACCCACTGGCTGGAACTGGTGCCCTTTGGCAATAGCCTAAGCCGCGACAGCGAGCGCATGCATTTTGCCACGCCGGTGCTGATAAGCCAGGGCGGCAACACCGAACTGCGCGGCTCCACCACCGACATTTCCGCCGGTGGTGTGCAGGTGAACCTGGCACAGAACGCCTACATCAACCCTGAAGCCGATGTGGAGCTGACCTTCCCCAAGCTCACCGATGCCAACAACCGCCCCTGGCCGGCCCTGACCTACCAGTTTATTTCCCAGCAAGACAACAAGGTCAAACTCAAGCTAAAAGACCCCGACAGCTTTGTCAGAAGCCTGATTGACGCCCTTATCGACCAACACCAGCGCCGCTACAAGCTCGATATCCGCCACGTGCAGGAAAGCACCTTGGCAAGGGGCTTTGAGCAGATGCTGCTGAATCACTCTTCGGCCTTGCCAGTGTTTTTAGACGGCAGCTTCAAGGCTCGCTATTGCCTGACCACCCAACATAACCGCCACCTGCAGCACCAACTTTTTAAAGACGAGCAAAGCCTGCTGCCACAGCTATTGTCGCCCCGGTGCATGGCGCCGCTGCTGGCCCGCCCAGAGCATCAGCGTGAGACCTATCTGCTGCGCTTTGAGCACCGCCAGCAAGGCAAGGTTTTTCATTTTGCCGCCGAGGTAGACCACCTTCGCGAACAGGGCCTGCTTGAAGGTTTCCTGCGCTTTGCCGTTACCAAGCCGGGCTGGCAGGTGCTAAAACTCAACCTGTTCCACACCGAGGTCAACACCGAGGTCCAGGAGCAAAAGCCGGGCAGCGAGCTGATGCTCACTGACACCCCTCTGCCCGCCCCACCCCAAGAGCTAAGCCAGCTCAAGGTGCTGGCGCTACTGCGCGACGTCACCCAGCAGTGGTTGACCGAGGCCTGCCTGCAAAAGCCAGACCCAGGCCAGGATCCGAACCAGCTGGCGCCGTTTTGCATCCAGTGGCAACCCGGGGTGCAGTGCATCGCCATGCGCTTTAACGACATGCGCATCGAGCCGCGCTATCGCTACAAAACCCCGGTGCAGCTCTATGTGGACGGCAAGAATATCGACGCCGAAATGAGCGACTTTTCCACCCAGGGCCTGTGCCTGACCTTCCCCCAGCCTATCGACGGCCTGCCTAACGACATGGACTTAGCCCTGCCCAAGCTGCAAAAGCTCTCCAGCCGCTTTGATCTGATGAAACTGCCCTACCGGCTGGTGCACTTTGACGCCAAGCACCAGCGGGCCCACCTGATGGTGCAAAATACTGGCCAGGCCCACCCGGCCAAACGTTTTTTCAAGCAATTGATCGCCGCCAACGAAGGGCGCCTGCAAATGCTCGAAGAAGACGAAGCCACCTTCGCCATCGCCCGGGTTCTGCGCCAAAGCCTGGTGGCCTCGGCCCTGCCCTGCTGCATCTTCGTGCAAAAGGAAAACGGCCGGGTACTGCCCCACTGGTTGGGCCTGCCGCAAAGCCCCTTACCGCTACCGGCGATGCTGGCCCAGCTCAGTCAGCTAAGTGAAGGCCAACTGGCGCTGGAAAGCCTGATGAGCCTGCAGCATTTTCGCCAGTTGCTGGAAGATTGGCGCCAGCAGCAGCTGGCCGGCCAGTCGTTGCTGGTGGCCTTGGATAACGCGGGAATGCCGGTGATGAGCCGGCTGCAGCGGTTGCTGCCGGGCATTGAAACCCGGCGCTTTGTGGACCAGGCCAAGGAAAAAGGCAGCGCCATGGTGCTGCTGCTGGAGCTGGCCCGCACCCCCAAACCGGACATGCACTACATCCAGGACGAGCTCAATTACATCGGCCGCCAGGCCCTGCACCGGGCCAAGCGCCTGGAGGCGGATCTTTGGAGCACGGTGGCGATGATAGAGCTGACCGACATTACCGCCCTTAGCGAGCTGATGGCTGGCCACTGAGCCAGGCACTGACCAGCGGGAACAGCTCGGTGGCCGCGTCATGGCCCACCAGCATGTCGAGGTGGTTGTAGTCGCGGCGAAAGCCGGTGCTTTTGGCCAGCAGCGTCAGCTCCCCTGGCGCTCCCATTTCGGCCTGAAAGCGGGCCACATCGGCGGGGTTGCCAAGGGCCTTGTCACCTTTACCGGCCAACAGCCAAAGCCTTGGCCAGCAAACCGTGGCGGCAGCTTCGCCATAGTCAAACCCGTCTTGCGGGTCCCGCCAGGGGCCCTTTTTCACCCAGGCGATAGAATCGGCCAGGGATGACGCCGTTTCATCATCGGCGCCGATTTTCTTGGCCCTGGCTGGCAGGTAACCGTGCTTGGCCACCCAGCGCGGCCCGAGGCGATTCCATACCAGCTCTACCTTGAGTAGCCGCTCGAAGCTCCAGCTGTGGATGCTGCGTTTGCTGCCGAAAAACACCAGGCTGGCCACCGTCTCGGCAAGGGCGGGAAAGCGCGCCAGGGTGGAGGCCATCAGTACCCCGCCCCAGGAATGGGCCAACCAATGCACTTGCTGGCTCGGGTGGCGCCCTTGAATAAAACGCTGCACTGCGGGCAGGTCGTCGCGGATGGCTTCCAACTGGCCATGGCTGGCGCCGGCGACAATGACAGGCTCGCTCTGGCCGCGGCCACGAAGGTCCAGCACGTAGGCGCGAAAGCCCTGCTCGCCCAAAAATGGCGCCAGGCCCTTGCCGGAGTCTGAATAAAACACCCGGCCATTGCTGATGGCGCCATGAAGTAGCAGCACCGGCGAGCCTTGCTCTGGGCCAAAGCAGCGCAAGTGCAACTTGGCGTCGGCGCTTTCAACAAAGAGCGACTCAGCCACTGACCGGTTCCAGCATCGCCTGCAGCGCCTGCATGTCCAGGCTAACGATGGCGCCTCCTGCTTGCTGGCGCACCTTGGGTTTGCCGTGGTAGGCCACCCCAAGCCCGGCTGCTCCCAGCATCAGCAGATCGTTGGCGCCATCCCCCAGGGCAATCACCTGCCCCGGCGGCAAACCGGCCTGGTCCCGCAGCCGCATCAGCATCGTCTTTTTAAAGGCGGCATCGACAATGGTGCCCAGCACCTTGCCAGAGAGCTTGCCGTCAACAATCTCCAGCACGTTGGCTTCGGCCCAATCGAGCCCCAGGTGCTCCTGCACCCGGTGGGCAAAGAAGGTAAAGCCGCCGGAGACCAGGGCAGTTTGCCAACCGGCCTCTTGCAGCCGTTTAACCAGCCCTTCGATACCGGGGGTGTAGCGGATGTTCTCGGCCACTTTTTCCAGCACCTCGGTGGGGGTCGCCGCCAGTTTGGCCACCCGCTCGGTGAGGCTCTGGGCAAAATCCAGCTCGCCGCGCATGGCTCTGGCAGTGACCTCTGCCACCGCCTGGCCGCAACCGGCCAGCTCGGCGATATCGTCGATGCACTCGCCTTCGATGGCGGTGGAGTCCATGTCCATGATCAACAGCCCAGGCTCGGCCAACGACGGAAAAGGCCCCGGCATCAGTTCCAGGCCCAGGTGCTCGGCCCGCTCCAGGTACTGGGCTTTATCCGGCGCGCTTTCAAACCAGATGTCGAAGGTGTCGGCCTGGCGCCAGCCAAGCTCACTCCAGGCCCAGCCAGCCAGCAGCTCGGTGAGCTTATCAAGGGTGATGCCGGGCGCATGGCAACGAAAGGGCACCTTGGCTTGGCGCAGCACCGGGCTTGCCTTGGTCAGGGGCCAGGCGGTGCGGGTCAGGGCATTGGAGCCGACAAAAGCCGGGCCCTGCTCGGCCGGCAGCAAGCGCCGCTCGGCGAGGGGCAGGGCCTGCATGGCAAGAGTCAGGGAAATATCGCTGGGGACGTGAAAAATTACCTGCTGAGTCAAGGCGCTGTTCCAAATGGGGGTCCTGCGGCTATCATAGCGCCATGATGAAAAAGGCAACACCCACTTTCCCTGGCCGGCGCCGTCGTTGGCTGCGCCTGACCGCGCTAACCCTGGCCCTGGCTCTGCTGGGCGCCCTGCTTTGGCGCTGGCAAACCCTGGCTCAGGCCGGTCTTGAGGTTGAGCGCCAACAGATAGGCGTGATGGCAAGGGCCCTGACCTCCCAGGCCGCCTATGCCGCCGGCCAACTGATGAGCCAGGGGGAAGACGCCGCCCTTGGCGGCTTGACCGACCGCCTGGCAAAAGAGCCGCAGCTGCTGGACGCCGCCATTTATGACGCCACCGGCACCGTGCTGGCCCGAAGCGGCAGCGACAAAACCGTGCTGGGCATCTTGCAGCAGGCCGACGAGCACCACCTTATTCCCTACGTCTCGGAAATTCGCTCCGACAACCAGGTGCTGGGATACCTGCGCATCACCCTGTCGGAAGATCAGGTGGTGCACAACGCCCGCACTTACCGCCACCAGGTAGCCAAGAGCCTCAAGGTGATGCTGCTGATGGCCATCTTCATGGGCCTGTTGCTGGCCTTTGTGGTGCGGCGATAAAAAAGGCGCCCTAAGGCGCCTTTTTTGATGCTTGATGGCTTAGGCCTTGTCGCCCAGCAGCACTGAGTCCAGTGCAATCTCAATCATCTCGCTAAAGGTGTTCTGACGCTCCTCGGCGGTGGTCTCTTCACCGGTGCGGATATGGTCAGACACGGTGACGATACACACCGCCTTGGCGCCAAACTCCGCCGCCACGCCATAAAGGCCAGCCGCTTCCATTTCTACGCCCAGGATGCCGTGCTTTTCCATGACATCGAACATGGAAAAATCGGGGTTGTAGAAGAGATCAGCAGAGAAGATGTTGCCCACTCGCACCGCCACGCCTTTGTTGGCGGCGGCGTCCACGGCGTTCTTCACCAGGTCAAAATCGGCCAGGGCGGCGAAATCGTGGCCCTTAAAGCGCATGCGGTTGACCTTGGAATCGGTGCTGGCACCGAGCCCAATGATCACGTCGCGCACTTTAACGTCGGTGCTGATGGCGCCGCAGGAGCCGACCCGGATCAGCTTTTTCACGCCAAATTCGGTGATCAATTCCTTGGCGTAAATAGACACCGAGGGAATGCCCATGCCGTGGCCCATCACGGAGATACGGCGGCCCTTGTAGGTACCGGTGTAGCCCAGCATGTTGCGGACGTTGTTCACTTCAACCGCGTCTTCCAAGAAGGTTTCGGCGATGTACTTGGCGCGCAGGGGGTCACCCGGCATCAGTACTACGTCGGCGAAATCGCCCGGGTTTGCATTAATGTGCGGCGTAGCCATAACGGTTCCTTTTTATCTCTCAAAAGCGTTTCTTGTTGCGATAAAGCTTTGCCCAAAGTCCATGGCCGGCAAGCCAAAATAAGCCGCCAGGGACTGTCCGATATCGGCAAAGCTGTGTCTTTTACCCAGGCTGCCCGGCACCAGGCCAGCGCCGCTGGCCAGCACCGGGATATGCTCCCGGGTGTGGTCCGAACCGGGCCAGCTTGGGTCGCAGCCGTGATCGGCGGTTAACACTAACAAATCGTCACCACCGAGCTGGGCCTGTAATTCGGGCAGCCTGGCATCAAAGGCCTCCAGGGCATCGGCATAACCGGCAATGTCGCGCCGGTGGCCGTAGCTGGAGTCAAAATCCACAAAGTTGGTAAACACCAGGCTGTTGTCACCGGCCCGCGCCACTTCGGCCAGGGTGGCATCAAACAGCGCATCGATGCCGGTAGCCTTAACCTTGCGGCTGATACCGCTGTTGGCATAGATATCCGCTATTTTGCCCACCGACACCACCTCGCCACCGGCGTCCAGCAGCTTGTTCAGCACTGTGGGGCTGGGGGGCTCGACGGCGTAGTCGCGGCGCTTGCCGGTGCGTTCAAAGCCGGTTTCAAGCGAGCCCACAAAGGGCCGGGCAATGACGCGGCCGATATTGTAGGGCGCCAGGCGCGCTCTCGCCAACTCACAAAGGGCATAAAGACGCTCAAGGCCAAAATGCTGTTCGTGAGCGGCTATCTGGAACACCGAATCGGCCGAGGTGTAGAAGATAGGTTTGCCGCTGTCGATGTGCTGCTGGCCGAGCTTTTCCAAGATGGTGGTACCCGAGGCGTGGCAGTTGCCAAGGTAGCCGGGCAGCGCCGCTCCTGCCACCAGTTCGTCCAACAGCGCTTGGGGAAAGCTGTTTTCCTTATCGAGAAAATAGCCCCACTCAAAGAGCACCGGCACCCCGGCGATTTCCCAATGCCCTGAGGGGGTGTCCTTACCGGACGACAGCTCCTCGGCATAACCAAAAGCGCCTGTTACCTCAACAGGCAGGCTGACCCCGGCCGCCACGCTGCCGGCGCTTTCGCTATGGGCGTGAAAAAGCCCCAGGCGCGCAAGGTTGGGTAGCTGCAGCGGCTTACCCGCTGCGGCCCGGTAACGGGCGATGGCGCCCAGGGTATCGGCGCCCTCGTCGCCAAAGCGCCCGGCATCCGAGGTAGCGCCGATGCCAAAGGAATCCAGCACCAAAACGATGGCCCTTTTCATCGCACCACCTCGTACACCACCGGCGTGGCTTGATACTGGCCCAGGGTAACGGCGCTTTGCACCGCCGCTTCGGCCGCGTCGAGGGCCGCTTCGCTGCGGCCATGAACCACCGCCAGGGGCTGCTCGGTACTTTGGCCCAGCCCGATAAGCTCGGTCAGGCCCACGCTGTGGTCGATGGCATCGCTCGCCTGGCGCCGCCCGCCGCCCAAAGCCACCACCGCCAGGCCAAGGGCTCGGGTATCCATGGCGCTCACCACGCCTTCGCCCTTGGCGTATACGGCCCGGCTCAGGGGCGCCTTGGGCAGGTAGCGGGCGCTTTTTTCAAGAAAATCGGCCGGGCCGCCAAGGGCACTTACCATTTTGGCAAAACGCTCGGCGGCGGCGCCGCTGGCAAGGGCTTGGCTCAGCTTGGCTCTGGCCTCGGTATCGTCTTTGGCGAGCTTGCCGAGCATCAGCATCTCGCTGCCAAGGGCCATCACCACCTCGTTAAGGCGCGCATTGGCGCCCTCGCCTTTGAGGTAGCGCACCGTCTCGGCGATTTCCACGGCGTTACCGGCGCTGGAGGCCAGCACCTGGTTCATGTCGGTTAAAAGCGCATGGGTGCGGGTACCGGCGCCATTGGCTACATCGACAATGGATTGGGCCAGGGCTTTGGAGTCTTCATAGCTCGGCATAAAGGCGCCAGAGCCGACTTTGACATCCATCACCAGGGCGTCCAGCCCACAGGCCAGTTTCTTGGAGAGGATGGAAGCGGTGATAAGGGCGATAGACTCCACCGTGGCGCTGATATCGCGGGTGGCGTAAAAGCGCTTGTCGGCCGGGGCCAGGCTGCCGGTTTGGCCGATAATGGCGATGCCGTTATCCCTGACCAATTGCCGAAAGTGGGCGTCGCTCGGGGTAACGTTATAGCCGGGGACGGCCTCGAGCTTGTCGAGGGTGCCACCGGTGTGGCCAAGGCCCCGACCGGAGATCATCGGCACATAGCCGCCGCAGGCCGCCACCAGTGGCCCCAGCACCAAAGACACCAAATCCCCCACGCCGCCGGTGGAATGTTTATCCAGCACCGGGCCGGGGAGATGAAGGTCGTCCCAGCGCAGCACCGTGCCCGAATCGCGCATGGCGCTGGTCAGCGCCACCCGTTCGTCCAGGCTCATATCGTTGAAATAGATGGCCATGGCCAGCGCGGCGATCTGCCCCTCGCTGACCTTGTTGTCACGAATGCCGTTCACAAAGAAGCTCAGTTCCTGGCTGGACAAAGGCAGGCCATCGCGCTTTTTGCGGATGATTTCCTGCGCCAGCATCAGTAGCCCTCTTGCTGCTCCTGGGTAGACACACCCAGGGTGCCGAGCAGGCTCCCCAAGAGACTGGAGGCGCCGAAGCGAAAATGCGCCGGGCTCAGCCAGCCCGGGCCCATGATGCGCTCAGCAAGCTCGAGGTATTGGGCGGCGTCTTCGGCGGTGCGCACGCCACCGGCAGGCTTGAAGCTGATGTCTTTGCCGCTTTCTTTGATGGCGGTGAGCATGATTTCGCTTGCTTCCAAGGTGGCGTTAACGGCCACTTTGCCGGTGGAGGTCTTGATGAAGTCGGCGCCGGCGGCAATGGCGATATCGGAGGCCTTGCGGATAAGGGCCGGCTCTTTAAGCTCGCCGCTTTCGATGATGACTTTGAGCAGTACTTCGCCGCAGGCTTCTTTGCAGGCCTTAACCAGCTCAAAACCCACTTGCTCGTTACCGGCCATCAGGGCGCGGTAGGGAAAGACCACATCCACTTCGTCGGCGCCGTAGGCCACGGCGGCGCGGGTTTCACTGACGGCAATGGCGATGTCGTCGCCGCCGTGAGGGAAATTGGTAACGGTGGCGATCTTCACTTTGCCTTCCACCCCCAGTTCGCGCAGGGTCTTGCGCGCCACCGGGATAAAACGCGGGTAGATACAAATGGCCGCGGTGTTACCCACAGGGGTGACGGCGTCGTGGCACAGGGCCACCACTTTGGCGTCGGTGTCGTTGTCGTTGAGGGTGGTGAGATCCATCAGGCCAAGGGCCTGGCGGGCAGCGGTTTGCAGGTCAGTCATGGGTTTGTCCCCTAGTCATGGCACCGGGCAATACGGGGGTTCGGCGAAGCCAAAAAAGCCGAACAAACCCAACCGGGCACCTGAAAAAACACAGCCTCGACGAGGCCAACGGGGGCGGACTTGGTTCCGTGAAGATTCTAGACTGGTCGGAAAATCCATTTTCCCTCGCCATTGCTTATTGCGCCCATTTTTGGGCGTCGTGAGTATGCCAGAATGCAGCAAAAGACGATACTGCGGCGCCGAACAGGCACATAAGAGCCCTCCGAAGAGGGCTTTTTTAGAACAGGTAGTTAAGGCTCAGGTAATGGCCAAAACCGGAGGTGTCCTGGCGTACGCCGGTTGCCTCGGCGTTGTCTTTGAAGAACGCCATGTTGTTGTAGTACTTCAGGCCATAGCCCACGGCGTAATGAGCACTGTGGTAGTAGATGCCGTTAAACCACTCGGTACTGTTGGGGCTGTAACCGGGGACGCGGCCAATCTTGCTGGCGCCGAACTGGTAATCGAGATACCCCTGGTAGGCGATGAAGTCGCCGCTGGCAAAGCGGTGCACCGGTTTGAACCAGTTGGTAGAGACCTTGTAGCCGTCCCACTTTTTCTCGTTGGCGTTGCCGTAGTTTTCCCGCACATAGCGGGCGTAGAGGTTAAGGCCCATCTTCCCGAACCAGGGCACCTCGATATCGCTGCCAAGGCCCAGATACTGACTCCACAGCCCGCCGTTATCGCCGCTGCTGTCACCGATATTAAATTCGGTGGCAAGGTACAGCTCTTTTACCGGGCCGAAGGACAAATCCCGGCCGCTGATGGCGTTGAGGGAAAAGCGCGGCACTATCTTGGCGTAGAGGTTGTCACCGCCGCTTCTGTCGTCGCTGCCGTCGTCGAGGATATCGAACAGATCCACATAGCCGTAGAGATCGAGGATGCCGGAGCGGCCGCCGAATTCTATCTCCAGGTAGGTGTCTTTGTGGTTTTGAAAAGGAAGGCGGTTGTCTTCACTGTGCATCAGGTTGAAGCTCAACCACTTGTGGTCGGCGCTGTGAAGGTCGCCGACGCCTTCGGTTGCTTGGGCACCAAAGGTGCCACTGGCCAACATCACAGCAAGCAGCTGTCTGGTCAGTTTCATCAAATTGTCCTGCAAGTCACGCTATTACGAGAACCGGCCAATGGGGCCGGTATGAAGCCGGCCGGGATTTAAAAGAAATCGGCGGTGCGCTGCAAGGGCATTATCAGGAAAAAACAAACCAAACGAGACAAGGCTCAAACTCGGTAGTGAGCATTAACTCAAGCATAAAAAAAGAGGAGCCAAAGCTCCTCTTTTTCTTAACATCAACCCGGGCTGTTACAGGGTGCCCAGGGCCAGAAAGAGCCCGGCCAGGGTGGCGCTCATCAGGTTGGAGAGCGAACCGGCAATAACCGCCTTGATACCCATGCGGGCAATGTCGTGGCGCCGGGTCGGTGCCATACCGCCAAGGCCGCCCAGCAGGATGGCGATGGAGGACAGATTGGCAAAACCGCACAGGGCAAAGGTGATAATGGCCTGGGTATGGCCAGACAGAGCCTTGGCTTGGTCGAGGAAACTCACGTAAGCCACAAACTCGTTCAACACCAGCTTCTGGCCGATAAAGGAGCCGGCGGTCACCGCCTCGTGCCAAGGCACACCAATCAAAAACGCCAGGGGCGCAAAGACATAGCCCAGCACCAATTGCAGCGACAGCTCTGGCATACCGAACCAGCCGCCAATGCCGCCCAGCAGAATGTTGACCAGCGCAATCAGGCCGATAAAGGCCAGCAGCATGGCACCAACGTTAAGGGCCAGTTGCAGGCCAGCAGAGGCGCCACTGGCGGCGGCGTCGATGACGTTGGCCGGGGCATCGTCGTTGTCTTCCAGTACCTGCTCTAGGTTCTGGTTGGGGGTCTCGGTCTCGGGCTTGATGATCTTGGCCATCAGCAAGCCGCCGGGAGCCGCCATAAAGGACGCGGCAATCAGGTATTTAAGCTCTACCCCCATCTGGGCGTAGCCGGCCAGCACCGAGCCAGCCACCGACGCCAGGCCGCCGACCATGATCGCAAAGAGCTCCGATTGGGTCATCTTGGCGATAAAGGGCCGCACCACCAAAGGTGCTTCGGTCTGGCCAACGAAGATGTTGGCAGTGGCCGACAACGACTCAGGGCGCGAGGTGCCGAGGGCCTTTTGCAGGGCGCCACCGATGATGTTGATCACCCAGCTCATCACCCCCAGGTAATAGAGCACGGCGATAAGGGAAGAGAAAAACACGATGATCGGCAACACCCGCAGCGCAAAGACAAAGCCGCCATCACCGAACACTGCAAACATCTTGGGCGACACCAGGCCGCCGAACAGGAAGGAGATACCCTGTTGGGAGGCATCAATGACCGCCTGCACGCCACTGGAAACGCCTTGCAGCAAATCCTTACCAAAGGGTACGTAGAGCACCAGGGCGGCAAAGGCGGCCTGGATGGCGAAGGCACCGCCGACGGTGCGCAATTTGATCGCCTTACGGTTGTCAGACAACAGCACAGCGATGGCAAGCAGGGTAACTATCCCCACCAGACCCATCAGAATATTCATGAAGCCACCATTCCTCGAAAAAGCATTTTTAATAGTCCTGTTACTGACGAACAGGTCGCGCGCATTATATCGAAAGGGCCGGGGTTGCCCAGCCGGCCCGGCCCTTTTCTTGAGCCTTATCCCGTTTCAACGCCCTTGGAAAAGACGCCTAGCATTGGCGCTGAGAGTTAGCGCCAAGGCGTTAGGGTCAGCCTGGAGAGTTTCAGATAACGCCTTGTGAATAAAGGGTAAATTCACAGGACTGTTATGTGTGCCCGCTAATCCCTCGGGGAGCATGGACGGGGCATCGGTTTCCAGCAGCAACCACTTGTGGGGAACGGTGCGAAGCGCATCGCGGGTTTTATTGGCGCTCGCCCTCGTTACAACGCCGCCAACTCCTAGATAAAACCCCAGTTTCACAAATTCCCTGGCCTGCTCGCTGCTGCCGGAGAAGGCATGAATAACCCCCCGTACCCCAGGGTATTGCTTGAGGATGGCGGTCAGCCGGGCATGAGTGCCGACGCTGTGCAGGATAATGGGTTTATCAAGGGCCTGGGCCAGCTCCAACTGGCGCGCCAGCCACCATTCCTGAGTGGCGGCATCAGGCCCTTTAAATTTATCGAGCCCCGCCTCGCCGATGGCCACCAAGTCACCGCTGTGGCGGCGAGCAAAGTCGTCCAGCACGCCGAAGGCCCCTTGCTGCTCTGGCAAATACCAGGGGTGAAAGCCCGCGGCCGGCCACAGCATGGGGTACTGCCGGCTCAGTTGCCAGGGCCGCTCAAGGTACGCCAGGCTGACTCCAGGCACCACCAGCGCCTCGACTCCGGCCTGGCGGCAGGCATCCAGCAGCGGCCCCAGGGGCGCCAGTTCGTCAAAATCGATGTGGCAATGGCTGTCGATAAGCATAAAAAAGCCCCGCAACGCGGGGCTCTCCGTTAGTGTTCCCGGGTCTTATGGAAGATGATATCCGGGTAACGCTCGGCGGTCAGGTTCAAATTGACCATGGTCGGCGCGATATAGGTGAGGTTGTCGCCGCCGTCGAGGGCCAGGTTCAAGGAACACTTACGCTCGAACTCGTCCAGCTTTTTGGCATCTTTACATTCCACCCAGCGGGCGGTGGCCACGTTGATGGCCTCGTAAATGGCCTCGACGTTGTATTCAGCCTTGAGGCGCGCCACCACCACGTCAAACTGCAGCACACCCACGGCGCCAACGATAAGGTCGTTGTTGTCGATGGGGCGGAACACCTGCACGGCGCCCTCTTCGGACAGCTGCACCAGGCCTTTTAGAAGCTGCTTTTGCTTGAGCGGATCTTTGAGGCGGATGCGGCGGAACAGTTCAGGGGCGAAGTTCGGAATACCGGTGAACTTCATTTTCTCGCCCTGGGTGAAGGTGTCACCGATTTGGATGGTGCCATGGTTGTGCAGGCCGATAATATCGCCCGGATAGGCTTCTTCCACAGCAGCGCGATCCCCTGCCATAAAGGTCAGGGCGTCGGCGATGTTTACATCTTTGCCGATGCGCACATGGTGCATCTTCATGCCCTTCTGGTACTTGCCGGAGACAATACGCAAGAAGGCGACACGGTCCCGGTGTTTGGGGTCCATGTTGGCCTGAATTTTAAAGACGAAGCCGGAGAAGCCCTCATCGGTGGCGGTAACCTGGCGCTCATCACTCTGGCGCGGCTGCGGGGTGGGCGCCCAGTCGGTGAGACCGTCCAGCATATGGTCAACACCGAAGTTACCCAGCGCAGTACCCCAGAACACCGGGGTCAGCTCGCCTTTTAAGAAGGCGTCCAATTCAAACTCGTTGGAGGCGCCTTGTACCAATTCAAGCTCGTCGCGCAGATCCTGGGCATCTCCCCCAAGCAGGGTATCCAGCTCAGGGTTATCGAGGCCTTTGATGACTTTACGTTCTTGAATGGTGTGGCCCTGGCCCGACTTGTAGAGAATGATTTCGTCATTGGCGATGTGGTAAACGCCCTTAAAGCCTTTGCCGCAACCAATAGGCCAAGTAATAGGCGCGCAGCGGATCTTCAGTACGTTCTCGACTTCATCCATCAGCTCCATGGGGTCGCGAATTTCGCGGTCCATCTTGTTCATGAAGGTGAGGATGGGAGTGTCGCGCAGCCGGGTGACCTCCATCAGCTTGATGGTACGGTCTTCAACACCTTTGGCAGAGTCGATCACCATCAGGCACGAGTCCACTGCCGTCAGGGTACGGTAGGTATCTTCGGAGAAGTCTTCGTGGCCGGGGGTGTCCAGCAGGTTCACCAGGCTTTGGCGGTAGGGGAACTGCATCACCGAGGTAGTCACGGAAATGCCCCGCTCCTTTTCCATCTCCATCCAGTCAGATTTGGCGTGCTGGCCTGAGCCGCGGCCTTTGACGGTACCGGCTTTCTGGATGGCCTGCCCGAACAGCAACACCTTCTCGGTGATGGTGGTCTTACCGGCGTCGGGGTGACTGATAATGGCGAAGGTTCGGCGCTTGGCGACCTCGGCAGGGATGGACATGAGCTACTCACCAACTGTCAAAAACGTAGCCGCGGATTATACCTTGTCCAGACTAAAGCGCATAACCAGAGCGTCTTCCCTGGTCGATACCGTGGGGTAATAGCCTTTGCGGCGCCCTACTTCTTCAAACCCCATGCGCCGATAAAGGCCGATGGCCTCGCTGTTACTGGCCCGTACTTCCAGAAAAATGGCGCTGTCGCCAGCCGCCCTGGCCTCGACAATAAGGTCATCCATCAAAAGCTTGCCAAAGCCCAGCCCGCGGCAGGCCGGCAATACACAGATGTTGAACAGGGTACTTTCATCCAGCACCCGCTGGCAGATGGAAAAGCCCACCGTCAGGTTGTCTTGCCACAACAGGCGCACCCGGTAGCCCTCGCCAAAGCAGCTGGCAAGCTGCGTCTCGCTCCAGGGGTAGTCCTGATGGCTTTCGATAAACTGCAGTGCCGGCAGATCAGCCGGGCTTGCTGTGCTGAACGTCATATAAGCTGTAGAGCTGTTGCCAGAGCTGGCGTTTGGCGTCGGCCGAGGCCAGACAAAGCTGGGGATCTAGAGTGATGTCGCCATCGGGAGCCCAATGCAGCATGGCGGCGCCTTCCACCAGGTTCAGCCCCAGCGCGTCGGCCACTGCTTGGCAAAAACGGCGGCTCTCGTCAGTCAAAGAGAAACTGACGCCAAGCAGTGAAGGGTCGTCATGGGGGCTTTTGAGCCGGTACTTGACCAGCCCCAGTTGCTGCAGGTAATCCACGAGGCCTATCCGATGATGAAGGGCTTTTGAGTGTAAAAGGCTTGGCCCGCCGGGAAAAGAAAAAGCCCGCTCGAATGAGCGGGCTTTTTCTCTAATTTGGCAGGGGCGGAGGGACTCGAACCCCCAACTTTCGGTTTTGGAGACCGACGCTCTACCAATTGAACTACGCCCCTGTAAAGCGAGTGCAATTATATCGACTCGCGCTTGGAGGTAAAGGGCTTTTCACACCAAAACCAACTGTTTGCTTTCTTTTTATACGGCCATCAGGAAAGGGCTGCCGTCACGGGCTACCGCTTCTTGCGCCGAGACCAGCGCCGGCCAGTCTAGCCCCACTTTCTTGGCCACTTGTTCCGGCCAGGACGGCGGTGGCTCATCGCCCTTACGCAGCTGAACGCCCAAGGTCATGGCTAGGTTTTCGGACCATTCGGGGCGAGCATCAGCGCCACCGCCCTGCTCCACCAGCCAGGTGCTGAGGTAAACCAGCGCCGCTTCGGGTGAAAAATCACCGTTCAGGGGAGAAAACTGATGTTTGAGACCGTTCACCACGGTCAAGGGGAACTGCCAGCGGCGAGCCAGTTCGGCTCCGATTTCGGCACTGGTAAACCCAAGCACCGCCTGCTCAGCCTTGACCCGACCCTGGCGGGAAGTCAGCGCCATGATGTCGTCCGCTTCTTTGGGGTGCGAGACCACCAGGATCAACAGGCCAATATCGTGGAGCATGCCGCAGGTAAACTGCTGCTCGGCCGGTAAGCCTGCCGATACTGCCAATTGCCGGCAAAGCTCGGCAGTTAAAAAGCTGTTTTCCCAAAATTTCTTGAGATCGATCCCCGGCAGCCCCGTTGTCGCCGAGATAAGCCCCGAGGCAATCACCAAGGTGCGCAGGCGCTCCAACCCCAGGCGAATAGAGGCCTCCTTCACCGACGCAATTTCCCTAACCCCACCAAAACGGGAAGAGTTGGCCAGCCGCAGCACCTTGGCCGAAAGCACAGGATCGCGGCTCAGATCGTCGATGATGCGAAAGATATCCGGGTCCGGATCGTTGAAAGTGGCAATAAGATCCTGAACGACTTCCGGAATATTGGGAAGCAGATGGGGTTTGTCGAAAAACTCTTGTAACTGCATTGTCCATTCCTCTTAGCGGTGCATGGTCAGTGTAGTAGAGGAACCCCTGCGTCGAATATTTATCCTTTTCATAACAATGCACTGCATCACATCAATACCTTTGAGGTTAGGCAGTTAGGTAGGCGGAATAAGTGCTGCTGCAAGCACCAGGGATATTTTTAAGGAGAGGACAGCTTTTTTAAAATGGAGCAGCTTACAACGATAGCCGAGAGTTTCTGGGACCAACCCAGGGCCAAGCCCTTCGCGCTGCCGGCCTGAGCCAGTGCTATCGGCACTTCGCCCTACTCTCACAGGGGAAGGACGCTGCCTGCGGCAGCGACTGGTTTGTTCTCGCCATGTGAAGTTAACGAAGCTGCGTCACATCCGTCAGGAGCGGATTGGGACCGCCGCAGGCGGGTCGCGTAGAGACGGCCGGCACCATGCCACACGCGCAGCGTGGTGGGTGAGCCTCGAAGTGAAAGCGCCGCTTTCCCGCAGGCGACAACTTTGCCTGGAGCAAAGTTGAACATCGGAGCCAAGCGACGATGGCCCGAAGGGCGAGGACAGGGACAGTCCGAGTAGTGCGAG